>CBDTTT010000202.1:0-3891 GCA_965363345.1 uncultured Chromatiales bacterium | reverse complement strand
ATCAGTGTGTGATCGAGTGCTTCAGAGCGCTTACGCGCAGCAGAGATAAAAATATTCATCTGCCGCTTTACCGCCGACTGGCCGATATATTCATCCAGCGATTGCGGACGAATCGCGCGATCGATGACATCTTCTTCCGGCATTTCAGCCGCACCAATCAAACGATCAGCCGGATCTGTCATGTCCTACTCTCCGGAGCTGCCGCGCTCAAGGCGGCCTGCAATATCTGTTCTGTTGTTTCTAAACCCTCAGGCACCGACTTCAACATCTTACGCACCTCTGTAGACGAGTAACCCAAACCGACCAGCGCATGAAAGGCCTCACCGGATACAGCTCCGCCAACACTGCCACTTAGGGCAATCGCACCGGCTAAAGGTTCAATACGGTCACGCATATCAAGAATCAAACGCTCCGCCTTCTTGCGCCCGATACCAGGCACTTTGCACAGAGCTGCTTTGTCATCTTCCTGCACAAACCGCGCGAAGTCTTCCACGCTCACTGCGGACAATACGCCCAATGCCATTTTGGCACCGACACCGTTTACTTTAATCAGCTCGCGGAACAAGGAACGCTCAGCATCACTCAGAAAACCATACAACGTATGCTGATCTTCACGCACTACAAGATGAGTGAGTAACTGCAGTTCAACACCGATATCAGGCAGCTTAAAAAGAGTCGACATCGGCACGTCAATTTCATAACCAACACCCCGCACGTCAATTAATGCGGTGGGTGGTGTCTTATCGATAAGCACGCCGCGAATAAAACCAATCACTATGCGGTACCTCCTACAGCACCGCTCAGCAGACTGTTAATAGCGCGCGTATGTGCATGGCATAGAGCGAGACCCAGCGCATCGGATTCATCAAGCGTAAGCGAATCGGTATACGACAACAAAACCCGAACCATATGCTGCACCTGTTCTTTATCTGCCGAACCACGGCCTGTAATAGACTGTTTCATAAGACGTGGCGCATATTCATGCACTGAAATGTCTGAATCGAAAGAAGCACAAATCGCTGCGGAACGAGCTTGGCCCAGCTTCAAGGCACTGTCGGCATTTTTAGCTACGAAGACCTTTTCAATCGCCAGCTCATCGGGCTGATAAGTCGCGATAACCTGCCGGACTTCACTAAAGATATTTTTCAACCGGGCTGCAGGGTCTGCAGAGGTGTTTTTAATACTGCCGTGGGCGACATAGACGGATTCCTGACCATTGGTGTCAATCAGGCCATAGCCGGTTAAACGAAAACCGGGGTCTATCCCTAAAATACGTACCACCTGGGTCAAAGCTGCTCTTCCCTGTGTTTACTAATCATGACCGGAACTCACCGAGTGCTCACTCGAGCTGTGCCAAAACCTCAGCAGAAATATCTGCGTTCGAATACACGTTCTGCACATCATCAAGATCTTCCAACGTGTCCAGCAATTTAATCATCTTCTCGGCATCATTCACTTCGAGCGAGCTCGATAAATCTGCACGCATCGTAATCTCTGCCATCTCAGACTCAAGACCTGCTGCTTGCAGAGCATCGTTAACGGTTGAAAAATCGGCGGGGTCAGTCAACACATCAACCGATGTATCTTCATTTGTGACGACGTCTTCTGCACCGGCATCCAGCGCTGCTTCCATTAGTGCGTCTTCATCGGCACCAGCCGGGTAACTGATTAGACCAACCATCTTAAACATGTAGCCGACGGAACCATCAGCCCCGAGGTTGCCACCATGCTTAGAGAAACCATGACGAACTTCGGATACTGTGCGGTTGCGGTTATCGGTAAGGCATTTCACCATGACAGCAACTCCGCCAGGCCCGTAGCCTTCATAAGTCACTTCAAAGTAGTCTTCGCCGCCAATATCACCAGAGCCTTTCTTAACGGCCTTCTCGATACCATCTTTAGGCAGACTTTGCGCCTTGCCTTTATCTATGGCCAAACGCAAACGCGGATTGGACGAGATATCCGGCCCACCCACACGTGCTGCAACTGTAATTTCACGAATAAGTTTGGTGAAGAGCTTGCTGCGCTTTTTATCCTGAGCACCCTTGCGGTGCTGAATATTCGCCCACTTACTATGACCCGCCATCGATACACACCCATGAGTACAGCGATAGGGTCCGGTCTATAACCGGACAACACCCGCGGCCCATACCCATATGGACCCCATGCAGCAGTGCCGACAATATCTGCCAGACCACTCAATCGCTTCAACAACAAGCATACATAATAAACCCTTAGTCGCCGGGCTTACAGCCTACAAGCGGTCTTATATGTCGATATTTGAGGGTTTTTATGCGGGTTTCAGATGCTGGGCATGCGGAACCATGGCATCAGCCAGAGAATAAGGAAGTGCCGATCATGCAGAAGATGTCTAACTTAACAAGCCCGACAGCCCCTTAGTGATGTCGTTTAAGACGCCACTATTCTTCACAAACGGTGCTAACAGAGTGAGCTCGTGGCCTATCAAGACTGCGTATCCAGCGCACAGAAGCTGCAGCGCGCGCTTAACAACGAGACTGCCGAGTAACCGATAGCGGGATGCCGCAACCAGTACGATCACACCAATTCCCGTCAGGCCGATTTTCAAAGTCAGGAAGCGGGTGACATCCTGCTCAATGAGATGCTTCATAAACAGATTCAGCTCTTCGCCGCCAACTGCCAGTATATTTAAGGTAAACAGTGCATCAACACAGCTCATTAGAACGATGCCCAGCGAAAGCCATAGAAGACTTGAGTCATGCCAGTCGACATGCAATCTATGCGTATCTTTGTCTCGACGATGATCCCGGCGTCGAGGATGAAACCATCCATAGACAAATGACCAGACCGGACGTACCCGACGATCAGTCTTAGTATCCCGCCTAGTGCTAAGAACACCAGGTGCGGGGCCACGATCACCTGTCAGCTGACCCAGCAACATAGCCTCACGGTCACGCTGCCGAACTTGTTCATGAGGGCGCGTACTGCTGGATTGAGTTGATTTTTTCAAAGCTTTCGGGTCGTCCTGATATCAAGCACAGATTTGTGTTCAGAACCCTAACGAACGTTGAATTGTGTGTCCGTGATACCGGTCACGCAATTCGGCAAGACGCCGGGTAGTTGCTCAAAAAGTGGTTCTGCTGACCATCGGGGTAACTAATCGCTCTAGGAAACCCCCAGATAAACCCGTATTTACTGCTTAACAATCGGTGCTTTAGACAGCGGGCACGGGAACATGTCAGTGTGCTTAGCATAGCACCGCTGATTCAGCGGCAGGATTAGTTGTTTCGCATTATGTCAGCAATACGATAGAACGGCTCACGCAGCATATCGCGGACATTGTCGGGCGCATCGGTCTCAAGCAATGCCTGCTCCATACAGTAGACCCACTCGTCGCGGGCTTCGCCATCAATCTTGAAGTGCGAATGCGGTTTAGTAAGGCATACGGTACCGGTTTTTTGAGAATACAATTTAGGACCGCCCAACCATTCACATAGGTAGTCGGTGAGCTTCTCGCACATTGGGCCAAGGTCTTGGGCATGCATATCCCGAATCGTTTTGGTCGTTTCTGCTTCATCCATAACACCGTAAAAACGGTCCACCACTTTACGGATTCCTGCTTGCTCACCCAGCAAGGTATAAGGCGTTGCATCAACCATTGTTTATGACTCCATCCATGTCGCTCAACCGTGTCGGCTCAGGATGAGCCGGGTTTCCACCGTGCGCTATTTAAACAAACCCGCCAGATGCCGGACATTAGGGAATATACGAATCTATTAAAAATCTAGATAATAGTCATAAGCTATTGTTTTAAATCAAATAGAAAACTCTAACTGACCCATAGAATAGAATCAGCAGCGTTACCGCCTCCGCCAACATCGATGCAATCGGTCGATGCAGAATGTGCAACGG
>CBDTTT010000201.1:0-3894 GCA_965363345.1 uncultured Chromatiales bacterium | reverse complement strand
AGTTTTTTGTATACATCGACCGATTGGCATTTGTTGCGTGAGTGTCCGGCACCGGTGTTGATCGAAGCTCAGAAAAAGTGGAATAAGGCCAGGCCTATCGTTGCATCACTTGATCTTGAAACTCATCACAAAACCAAGCAACAGCTTAATGAGCGGATCATGGATCATGCTATTGATATAGCCAATGCTATGGGTTCTGAACTGCATGTTGTTTACGCGATATCAATTCCTACCTTGCTGCGGGATATGGATATTATCGATGTTGATGAGCACATGCTTAAGCGTCGTAAGAAACTTGAGCCTATTATTGATCAGTTATGCAGTGACTACGGCTTATCTCGAAAAAATGTGCATTTGAAGTCTGGTTCAGCCCCTAAAGTTATCCCCAGTTTGGCTAACAAACTGAAGGCTGACTTGGTTGTTATGGGCACCATTGGGCGTCGTGGGCTGCGGGGTAAGTTGATGGGGAATACGGCAGAGCAGGTGCTGCAGTATTTGCGCACGGATGTATTAGCAATTAAGTAGTGACGTGTTCGTTGCCCAATAAAAAAGCAGGCCTAAGCCTGCTTTTTTATTGGGTAAAACCTATCGATTACCAGTTATAGCGAAAATCTACACCGATAGACCGTGGTCTAATAATATTTGTATAGAAGCGACGATCCTGGGTGCCATCTGGCAGAGATTGAATCAGAGATGTGTCTCCGCGAACGCCTGTGTATGCATTTTCATTGGTCAGATTATCGGCGAAGACTGTGGCCTCCCACTTTTCTCCGGCAAGCCCTATAGAGGCATTGTGTAAAAAGAACTCATCCAATACTTGGCCATTTTCGCGACAGCACTCGCTGCCATTTGAAATTTTGGTAAACACCTTGTCGGTATAATTAATTCCATAGCGCAACAGGAAGTCGAGTCCATTCTGCATCGGGAAGCGATTTGCAAGGTACCAGCTGAGTTGATTGCGTGGCGCCCCCGGCAGTAGATCACCTTTATTGACCGTCTCATTGTAAATTCCATCGGAGTCTTCGCTGAGCTCACTCTTGTTGTATGAATAGCCCGCACCTGTCGACCAGAATTCGCCGAGTGCTGCTGTCAGTTCTAATTCGATACCCGTGCTTTCAGCCTTGCCGGCACTCTTGGTAATAAAAATGCCCGGATTGACTTCAGATGGGCCAAATACATGAATGTTCTTGTAGTCCATCAGGTATATCGCGCCATTCAGCGTTAAGGTGTCGTTCAGCCAGCCGGTGCGCATGCCCAGCTCATAGTTGGTTACGGTTTCTGGCTCCACGAACGATTCGCTTTCCGAAATACAATTGCCAAACGGATCGTCGCAAACTGGCACGGGATTCGAGCCACCAAGTCCATAGCCTTCGGATACCGTCAGATAGCCAAGCATGGCTTGGGTGAACTGATACGACGTGTTGAACATGAAAATACTTTCGTCGCCGCTTGCATCGCCTTGTTCACAGCCAGCATCGAAGAAGTCGATAGGAAATTGAGTGCAGCCATCCAGTGTGTTTTCAACATCGAACCAGCGACCGCCGATAGTTGCTTGCCAGGCATCGTTAAACTGATAACCGATCTGTCCGAACAGTGCAGTTTCTTTTAGCTTATTGCGCCCCTGAAAAGCGTATAGGGCATCGGTGTCATCGTAGAAACCCGGAAATTCGTTGGCATTGCCATAGTCGGAAAGGCCAGGGGCAGTTTCAGTGCTCGTTGTTTTCTCATCAAAGTCCTGATAGAAAATTCCGGCTAGCCAGGTTATCCGTGAGTCTCCCTGAGATACCAGTCGGAACTCCTGTGTGAAGGTTTCTGTTTCGGCTGTTTCGGTGCTGTATACCGAGAAACCATCAAAGCCGGATATATCGGCAAACGGCGGAAACACGAACAGATTGAAGTCAGTCTGGTCACGCTGGCCCCGTTCTTCGTATTCTGTGTATGAGGTTGCCGAGGTTAATGCGGCAAATCCGAAGTCGAAGTTGACGTCGAGTTGCAGAATGTCATGTGTGCGCTTGTTAGGCTCTTCATATCGATATGCAGCTTCATACTCGCCGCTGCCGAAGCTCTCTTTCGTATTGACCTGTCTGCCGCCAACATCACGGGTTTGTTTGGTGTAAGTCAGAGTGCCATCAATTGAGTCTGTGATGTTCCAGAGCAGTGCGCCTCTGAGTAACGTTACTTCTTCACTATTGGCATCTTCAACACGACGCAGGTCTGCCTGGTCTTCAGGATTTGATACGCCCGGTGTTTTTACCACAGAGGTGTAATCAATAAAGCCGGCATTCTCTACGCGTGCGACAGTGCCGCGGAATGCAAGCACGTCTTTAATTATAGGAGCATTGAACGTGAGGTCACCCTGATAGCTAATATCATCTGATTCGTCTGTAACATATGAGCGAATATGAACATCGGTCATAAACGCTTCTGTATCCGGTTTTCCCGGGATGTAGCGCAGTGCGCCGCCAAGTGATCTGCTGCCGAACAAGGTGCCTTGGGGGCCACGCAGGATCTCTACTCGCTGCATGTCAACGAGCAATGGGTCGATATAAAGCGGTGTATCTCCATATAATGTACCCACCGTTCCACCATTGGTATTGATGTTTCTATCGCTGGTATCAACGTTATTGACGTTAGTACCACGCATGATGGTGAGATTGCTTTGGCGTGGACCCTGATCGACAACCGTTAGTCCCGGAGTCCAGCGCGCCAGTTCAGTAGTATTTAGAATTCGAAGGTCTTGCAGCTGCTCACCCGATATGGCCGATAGGTTGTATTTCACGTCCTGTACCGATGTTTCGCGACGGGTTGCCGTTACGATAATTTCCTCAAGTCGATTGTTGCTTGCCGTGTTCGATTGCTCATCAGCCGCATTGCTGAGGGCAGGTGACAACACCAGTGCCGCTGTAATTGCTGCAAGAGTCTGTATCGAGAAAACTGCTGGTAATCTTTGCCGGGTCTTCATTGTGTTCATTGTTTGTGCCTATAAAACATGCGCTGCTAATCATTTGCGGTTTAGCCGTGCCGAAACGCTACTCCGGTAACCATGGCATATGGTCGCCTTGAGCGTCCTAGTTGTCCTAGACGTAACTCTCAGTTTGTCGAAAATTATGGAAAATGATGCGCAGGTCACACTTATCCTTCTGCAGAGCAAAAAGGATTGATTGCGATAATTGGATTGGGCTAAAGCTTGGCGGGGTGCAGATACCCGCTAAGTCGCCTTAGTAGTTGCCGGTTTCCCATTTGCGGCATAGGCCATAGATATCAGCATACGGTGCGCTGGCCCGTGATTTGAGCTGGCTAATCAGAGTCTCTCCGAAACGGATTTCATGCACAGACATGTCCTTGCTGAAAGCAGTTCGTTCGCCGATTAGCTTGTCGTAAGCTTCATCCTGTGTGGTGTCGCTTATTAGTACTTCAGCCTTAAGGCCTAGTTCAACCCAGCGGGCAACTTTAACGCAATCGGTTGCTGCTACTTGCGCAGTAGGTTCGACGCACGCGGATAGCGATGCAGCTGCAATGGTGATTAAAACAAGTTTAATAAGTCGCATGGTCAATGTGTCCGTGAGTTGAAGTGCTTTTAAAGGTGAAAAGTATACGGCTGATCAAAGTGCTTTTGTAGTCCGTTGCTTAAAACATTGCCATAGATGAGAAAGGCAATGCATCGAAGGCGATACTGATTCGTGATTTTGTCGATTTGAACGGGATCGTCTGGTGATACATATACGAGGGGAATAATACGATAAGTCCCGGTTCTGGTTTGACCTTATGTGTCAAAAAGTTATCCGGCAACTGAGACGAGATAGCGCTGCGCTCCGGGGGGACGCCAAACTCGATCCATCCGGCCTCATCATCGAGGCCTTCTGGTATAGATGCGTAATATACCCCGCTAATCCA
>CBDTTT010000200.1:0-3895 GCA_965363345.1 uncultured Chromatiales bacterium | reverse complement strand
CTGCGGGGACTGCATAGCTAAAGCCGGCGTAGCTTGCGTTGCTGCCGAAATTCACGAGCACTGTGCCGCTGAAAGCACCAGGGAGTGAACCGGGAGCATCTGCTGCGCTTAGCACGAGATCTACAGCAAATATGTCGCCATTCTCGACCGTTGTTGTATATGGCACAAGAGAGACTGTTGCTGCCATAGCCGGCACTGTCATGAGGCAGGTAATTAATGCTATCGAGAGCTGGTTTAGTGTTTTCATAGTGATACCTTTTCCTTTAATTCTTTCGCTTGCATGTATGTTTTTGCTTACGTTAATTAGCCAAGCTCTTTCTTATGGTGTCTGTTGCAGTAGGCCAACATCCGTCACCGCACCTACGCTGTCCAGCGTGACGTCAACTGCGACGCCAACTGATTGATTGCCTGCAGGCCCGAGTGCTACGCCCTGAACATAGCCGCCAGCTACATTTGAGCTGAATTGGGCTGGATTGGACACGAAATCGGCGCCAACCATGTTGCCGCCTGCATCGAAGTTGTAGTTGCCAGACCAGTTGCCTGTCCAGGTTGATGTCGGCCCATAGTTCAAGGTGACGTTGGCGGTGGTGCCATTATCGCCTGACATTACTCCTGAAAAATTAACCACTGCGCTAACGTTATTAAGCGCTTCCAGATCCGCGATGCTGCTAGCGCTGCCCCATACGAAATAACCCGAGTTAACAACGTTAGTATTAGCAATGTTGGCATTGGCCCAGTAGTCAGCGCCGGAGGTAATAGTGCTGCCATCCGGTGATATTACACGAGCCCGCAGTTGTGATATTTGAGTGGTTTGGCCGGTGGTGACTATGCCCAAAGAGTCGAGAATATAGTCATCGCCGCCGCGCGGCGACAGATTTGCCCTCATAGCGCTATCCGACTGAATTTCGCCATTGTTGCCAGGGTCTACAGTGAAACTTGTGCCATCACTCGCCATGTCAAAGTTCACTACGGAAGTGCTATCGGGATTACCCGAGCCATTGCTGCCATCAACAACAGTGGCAAAGCCGCAACTGCTAGAGCCTGCAGGGCAACTATCTAGTGGCAGCACGAAATCAACTCCGGGAGGACTGATGGGGACGATGGGTGGTGCATCAACATCTTTGTCGAAAATGCTGCTTACTTCAGGTCGGGGGTTTTCTCCAGATAAGGGCACGACAGGCGCATCGCCGGTACTGCCAGCTGCGGGAGCCAGCGATTCCCATGGCCCCCAGCAATAAATCGAACTGCCGCCGTCGGCACAAGGGTCAGCGGCTGCTGCGCCGGCTGCTGGAGCAATTAGTGGTATCTGGTTGCATTGCTCAACAACATCTGCCGGAATAGATTTTGGAGCGATGCCATTGTTATCACGAATAGCAGCACAATCTTGTTCGGAGATGTAGGCGTCGTTTTCAGCCGCGATGACAGTTGACGAAATGCTTGCGAGCATCACTAAGCCTAGAACAACTAAGCCAAGGCTAAGCAAGGCCGCCTGAAAAGAGTGTTCGATTATTCGCATGATATCCCTATCACTTTTTGGCAACTGTCCCTTTAACTAGCCGTTGCCTTTATTGTTATTGTTGCGTCTCCCAAGGCCAACCCTAGCCTGACGCGTTCCATGGGTCTGGAATTGCAACGCATATAGCGTTTAACTTTTTCTAAGAAGTGTGACCCAGTTAACGTTCATTCTGCCGTCTTTTCACTGTGATTACAATGAATTAGACATAATGCAGTACGCTGTTCACATTATTGTAGGCCGAGCATTTTGGTGGGATTTTAGTGGTTTAGGATATCGGTAAGTGTTTTGACTATGCTGATGCCTCCTGAACGCAACGCAGCATTTCTTACCAGGACTTCTGAATACCTAAGCTCAACTGGTTGCGATCAAATTGGAAGAGGTCGAGGTTCGACTTATTGTCGGTGTAAACCCACTCGCCGCGGAGTATCCAGGTGCGACCCAGTTGCTGCCGGAAACCCGCAATCAGTCGCCATTCATCGTCGGTACGCGCCTCGCCGAACAAAAGGTCGGTCCCTTCGAAGTCGAATTCACGATAGTTAAGGCTGCTGTAGAGTGAGCCGGTTCTCCAAGCGTTCCAGGTAAGACCCGCATAGGCTTCGGGGCCATTGTATGAGAAGCGATTGTCATTTGCCTTGAAGTCCGCATAGCCAACGCCAGCCTGCATGCCAACTGCACCAAGTCCAAACACTTTCGAATAGCCAAGGTTGCCGCGCCACAGGTCACCATCACGGCCATTGTCTTCATCGTTGCGATAGTCGCGATTAGTGAAGGCTAGGCTGGCAGTAAGCTGCGATTGCGGGTCGAGCTCCCAGGTAACTGTGGGGTTAATCGTGCCAAACAAGCCAAGGCGTTCATTGCCTAGCCAGATTTGATCCAACTGCAACCCAATAGACGCTGACCATGATTGTGGCACTACCCAGACCGGGCCTGTGCGTATGGTAGCCACCCCAAGATTGAAATCAGTCTCGTCGAAGTAGCTGCGATAGTAGCCGTTGGCCTGAGTCTGCCAAATGGTAAAGCCATTTTTCTCGCCAGCCTTGAATCTCCAGCCGGGGTTATAGCTGTGCAATACCCCACCATCGATAACCGCTGCCCCATCGCTGACTTCTTTTGAGAGCGGATTGACGGGTATTTGCACACCGCCGATATCAACGATGTCGCGTGCTACGCCGAAATTGACGTTTGAGTCATACATGCCACCGCCATAAAGCTGTGCATTCCAGCGATGTCTCTTCTCAAAAGTGCGCCTGTCGTCACGGATTTGGGCCAAAAAGGCCGTTAAGTTGGTTCTTACCGATGGTGGTAGTTCCGGGTCTTCAAGGACCGCAACAGTTTCCGCCTCGGCCGCATCGAAATCGCGAGCCAGGTAGTTCGTGCGAGCGAGTTCGAGTCGGGCGCGATACAAGGTTGGGTAGTCATTCAGCAACTCCTGCAGCAGCTTGCGAGCTGTATTCAGTTGCTCAGCTTCTACAGCCTCCATCGCAGCAGAGAAACGTTCCTGAATTTCGTCGGCACGGATAGCTGGCGAGCTCACAAGCATTGTGAGAAGCAGGGCTAACGATAACGACAGCATTGAACTGCGGCGCTTATTGATGAGACGGAATGAAGTTACTAACATTACATTTTGCCGAGAGTAGAGCATTGGAGCGAACCGAGCTAAAGAAGCCTGGTCTGCTGCTATTGTTGCTGCGCCTGCAAAAGCTCGCTGCGGCGCTAATGGTAGTGCTTTCTATAGCCATGACTCAAGTGGCAAATGCAGAACCGTTCTCAGAATTATTCGGCTACCCCGCTGCACCGCAAGGTAATGCCAGTGATTTTCCGAAATGGATTTCGGTGCTGGAGCAGTCTCGTGAGGAGCAATCAGAAATTGATTGTGATGACATAACGCCATGTATCGCTGCCGATTGGCAGGATTTGATTACAGATCTGCAAGGGCAAAAGCCGGATGAGCAACTCCAAGCCGTCAACCGTTTCGTAAATGCTCAGTCCTATGTTGTTGACGAAGCCAACTATGGCGAAGCAGATGTTTGGGCAACACCCCTGCAGTTTCTTGAGAATGGCGGTGACTGTGAGGACTTCGCTATCCTCAAAATGTTTTCCTTGCTGAAACTTGGCTGGTCGCCATCTGCATTGCGTTTAGTGATTGTGCAAGACACCAAACTGAAGATGCCTCATGCTGTGCTTGCCGTTGCTGTTGGTGCAGATGTCTGGGTTTTGGATAACCAAAGCAACCGTCTCAAGCGTAACGGGACTATCGCTCACTATGCCCCCGTGTACTCGTTGAGCCAGGCGCAATGGTGGCTGCATTCTCCGCGGCTCGATACCGTTGGCGATCGTCTGGTAGCGACTTCTCCCGCGTCTCGCTAGCAAGTCATTATT
>CBDTTT010000199.1:0-3928 GCA_965363345.1 uncultured Chromatiales bacterium | reverse complement strand
ATTATTACGTTGATTGTAGGTTTCGGTGGCGATTACCGCCATTCCGATCTCATCGATACCGCAACTAAGAGCGCGTTCGAAGCCGCGTTTATTCAGCACCAGACCGATACCGATAAAATCGTCGCGCTTAGGCAAGCCACGAACAACGGCTTCAGCATCAGCCATTTGCGGCACCCGCTTCGGATGCACAAAACTGGTCACCTCCATACGACGGATGCCCGCATCGATAGCACGGTTGATAAACTCGAGTTTGGTTTCAGTTGAAAGGAGCTTCGGTTCACTCTGGAGACCGTCTCTGGGACCTACTTCGATAATTGATATTTTCTGGCTAGCCACGCATTTTCGCCTAACAGTTAGTTCAATCAATATATTGTATATAATGCCTGTGCCGATACAACAGCAATACTGGCTTTGAGCCACTTTTCGGCCCACTCATGTGTGTATAAGACCGGATCGCGGATAACGCCACCCGACTTTGCAACTGGATTATGGAGCAGCGCGGCTAGCTGCGTGCATTTAAGCTTTGTTTAAGGAACCAAAATGACAACGGAAGAGATACCAAATCGCGGCCCACTGGCTGGCCTCAGAGTAATTGAAATGGGTACCCTGCTTGCCGGACCGTTCTGTGGCCAGCTGCTAGGCGACTTTGGCGCAGAAGTAATTAAGGTTGAGCCACCTAAACAGGGTGACCCAATGCGCAGCTGGGGCCGTGAAAAAGCCCATGGCAAGTCATTATGGTGGCCTACCATCGCGCGTAATAAAAAATCAGTCACGATCAACCTGCGTGAAGAAGAAGGTCAGGCGCTTGCGCGTGAGCTGATCGCAGAAGCCGACTTCCTGTTAGAAAACTTCCGCCCTGGCACCATGGAGCGTTGGGGCCTGTCGTATGAAGAACTGAAGAAGATCAACCCGAAACTCATCATGATTCGCGTTTCCGGTTATGGTCAGACCGGTCCTTACTCCAAGCGCGCCGGTTTCGGTGCTATCGGTGAAGCGATGGGCGGCCTTCGCTACGTTTGTGGCGACCCTTCAACACCGCCTAGCCGCATGGGCATTAGTATTGGTGACACCCTTGCTGCCACCTTCGCCTGTATTGGTGCACTTTCTGCCCTCCACCACCGCAATCAAACCGGTGAAGGCCAGGTAGTCGACTCAGCAATTTATGAAGCCGTGTTGAACATGATGGAATCGCTGGTCACCGAATACGATCAGGCCGGTTACATCCGCGAGCGTACCGGCGCGATTCTGCCGAACGTTGCTCCTTCAAATGTTTACCCGACCAGCGATGGCACATTTATTCTTATTGCAGCCAATCAGGACACTGTATTTGGGCGTCTTGCCGAAGCTATGCAACAGCCCGAACTTGCTAAAGACCCACGGTATGCAACCCATATCGCACGTGGCGAGACTCAGAAAGAGCTGGACGATATTATTGGTGAATGGACCAAGACTTACACAGCCGAGAAACTGGAAGACCTGATGGAAGAGTACGGCATTCCTTCCGGCAAGATCTATCGCACACCTGATATGCTAGAAGACGCTCACTTCCGTGCACGTGAAGCCATTGTGACAACCAAGCACCCTGTGTTCGGTGACCTCAAAATGCAAAACGTTGCGCCCAAGCTTTCTGCAACTCCGGGTGCTATTCGCACACCTGCACCGGAACTTGGTGAGCACAATGAACACGTCTATAAGTCTGTGCTAAACAAAACTGATGAAGAGCTGAAGAGCATGCTGGATCGAAATATCATCTAAAGCGTTAATCGAAAAGCCCCTGTCGTTATTGGCAGGGGCTTTTTTTATCTGTTCAGTTTAGTCGCTGATCGCCGCAGCCACTACAACCCACCGACTCGAGCATCAAGCTATGACCTCATCCCAACTTGGAAAAATCGCCTGCGTTACTGTCTCCGCGCCAGACCTGACTGCTGTTGAAGGCGCTTACAGTCGCAACTTTGGATACCGTGTAACTGAACGCGGCACCGTGAGCGAAGCTCAAGCGAAACTGTGGAATGCAGAGAAAATGGCTGGCGCTGCAACGCTCATTATGGAGCCGCCATCGGGCACTGATTTTGTTTTCCGCTTTATCGAACGAAAAGCAGATCCGGACTACATGCCATTAACGACCTGGGGTTGGAATGCTTCAGAGGTATTGGTCGAAAATGTTGATTCGCTGGCACAGCAACTCACCGAGGGTGATTTTGAAATGCTAGGTGAGCCCAAAAACCTCTCATTTACCGATGACATACGCGCCATGCAGTTACGCGGTCCGGCGAATGAAATTCTGTATATGACAGAACTTAAAGCACCAATTCCGGGCATGGACTTACCCACATCAAAGTGTTTCGTCGACAACACCTTTATAGTGATTCTTGGCGGTGGTGACATCAATGCCATGATGGATAGTTACGAACAGCAATTTGAGATCGAGAAGGCGCCGGTAATGGAATCAAGGATTACGGTGGCATCGAAAGCATTCGGCTTATCAATCGAACATCGCTATCCAATTGCAGCGCTCGGCATTAAAGATCAGTGCATGATC
This sequence comes from uncultured Chromatiales bacterium, assembly GCA_965363345.1. Classification (GTDB taxonomy): domain Bacteria; phylum Pseudomonadota; class Gammaproteobacteria; order Steroidobacterales; genus JABIQA01. The sequence goes on along the minus strand of CBDTTT010000199.1, from coordinate 1,389 downwards.
GAGGTTGATGAACTGCCGGAACAGGCCGGACCGCGAAAATCCGAAGATGGCTTGCTGCCACCCGGCATCGCAATGGTCAGCTTCCGCTGCAGCACGCCAGCAACAGAAGCATCAATACTCTGTGACGGTCTGCCTTATGGTGGCAACCAAGCCAGCTGCACCACAGGTGCTGCAGGTGAACTGATCGAACTCGTGCACTGCGCCTAGGCGACGAAAGGACCCCAGCATGCTTGGAAACGACACCGATATTTTGCTCTGGATGATTCCGATGCTTGCAATTGCAGGTATTTGCGCAGGGATTCTGGCCGGGCTTTTAGGTGTAGGTGGCGGCATCGTTGTGGTGCCCGCACTCTATTATATTTTTACGTATATCGGTATTGATCCTTCGGTAAAAATGCACCTTGCTATCGGCACCTCCCTCGCAACTATCGTGCCCACCAGCATACGATCTGTGCGCGCACATCATGCCCGCGGTGGGTTTGATCTCCGACTATTCAAACTCTGGACACCCGGCATCGTCATTGGTGTGGTTCTGGGCACCTGGCTCGCTTCAATGGCCGATGTTGCAGTACTTACAGCAATATTCGGCACTGTTGGTCTCGCTGCAGCTCTCTACATGGCTTTCGGGAATGCTGAATGGAAAGTGGCAGACCAAGTTCCCAACGGCTTTGTATCGCAACCCATAGCTCTATTCATAGGCACCGTCTCCGCCATGATGGGAATTGGCGGAGGTACGCTTAGCGTGCCGGCACTCACCTTGTTTGGCACACCCATTCACAAAGCAGTAGGTACGTCTGCGGGATTCGGACTGGTCATCGCTATTCCTGGCTTTATCGGTTTTATCATCGGTGGCTGGAATGCACCTAATCTGCCCCCGTACAGTGCAGGCTATGTGAGCCTGCTTGGCTTTGCTTTGATTGTGCCAATGACCACGCTTGCGGTGCCCTGGGGCGCGAAACTGGCGCACTCACTCAGCCAGAAAGGACTCCGCAATGCGTTTGCGATTTTCCTGGGTATTACAGCGGCGAGAATGCTTGCCGAAACCTTTGGCTTCTAAACCGGAACCGTCAGGAAAATACGGGTGAGCTCTAAATACTAATGCTCATATGCAAGGACATCAGGCCGGGCAAAGCGACTTCGTAGCTATCCCCCTGTTGTAACGCTACCGCCAGACTGCGGTTCGTCTGGCTACCAAATGCGATGAGGTCTCCCGCGCTAAAACCATAGCGTTGAGACAAATGGGCAACGACGTCAGCCGGCTCGCGCTCAGCACCAAGAATAGCTCCCTCTGCACTGTCGACACCGTTAACACGAACCAGAGCCTCTAACTGAGCTGGATCAGCTATCTCATCAACCGTAATCATCGCAGGCCCCATAGGGCAGCTGCCG
>CBDTTT010000198.1:0-3974 GCA_965363345.1 uncultured Chromatiales bacterium | reverse complement strand
AGCTAGCTAAGCAATACATTTCCAACCCGGTCACTTCCTCTTAAGGGGTATCCGGTGCAGGAACTAGAAAACCCATCCTCGTGATGGGTTTTTTTGTGCGTGTTATATAAGCTGGTTACGCCACGTAACCAGCTCAATCAAGCCGCTGCCGCTCCTTTTAGTCACTGGGTGTAGCCCTGCAACGCCTCTCTCTTTCGGGCGTTATGGACAAAAACCAACCATGAGATAGAAACGAAAAACACCATCGTATTTGATAGTTCTTTCAGGTGTGACCGGAATCAGCACCCAAGCTATCGCTGCCCCTGATGATCGGTACGATCGCCAAGACGAAAGAGATTGCCGAGATGACAAAGGCGCTTTAGGAAAAAACAAGAGCGATTGTAAGCAAGATGAGGCGCGTGATGAAGCATGCCACAAAGGCGGCTATAGCTAGGCAGGCTTAACCTCTGTGGTCAGCCCATAAGTTTATGTGGGCATAAGACTAGACATAAAAAGCAGTCGACGGAAACTTGGGCTGCCATGAAGAAAAGAGTTCTCGCAAATATATACAGGCGGCTGTCGCTGTCAAACAGCAGTGAGCTCAACACAACAAACTCGAGGCTCTTACGAGCGATACAATTAGAGAAAAGGCGAGACGACCAAGCTCAACGGTAATGTCTAAAGACCCAAACAAGAATACTCATCAGCTATAGTTGCTTTGATCGCTCGTCTTATCAGGGTTACTGGCATAGAACTTAGCCCGGAAGCTCAAAAACCAAATGCGGCTAAGTAAGCTGAAGAGTATCAAAGGTTTCACTCGGTAGGGGCTTCACAGACTAAGCGAGATCCCGCCTATTTTTTTGCCTCACAACTAGTCTGTGATTGACCGATCCACTAGCTCATCTAAAGATCTATCTAACTTCAGCGTTGGCTACCCGGCCTCGCAATCTCTGCAATCGTAGGCGAATATCTTCTACCGCCAGATACAGACACGGCACCATAATCAGTGTGACGAACGAAGCAAAAAATACACCAAACCCAAGCGACAAGGTCATCGGCTTCAGGTATTCGGATTGCGAACTACGCTCCATCATTATCGGCAGCAAACCAACAAAGGTCGTAAAAGAAGTAAGCAAGATTGGTCGGAAGCGACTAACTGCAGCATCAATTACTGCCCGTGACATATCGTCATAAGTCTCTCGTAACTTATTTATCCGGTCGATCAAAACCAGATTGTCATTAATGACAACACCCGCTGCTGCAACGACCCCCATAAACGAAAACATCGAGATAGTGACGCCAAAAGCCAGATGCCCCACTATGGCACCGAGAAAGCCGAAGGGAACGGCGCTCATAACCAGAGCAGGCTGTATATACGAACGGAATGCGATGGCGATCAAGCCGAAGATGCACAAAAATGCCATCAATGTCAGGCGCACCAATTCGATAAGAAAATCGCTGGCAGCATCCTGCTCACCCTTAACCAGAAACTTAAGACCGGGAAACTCTTTCTCGAGGTCAGGAACAAAGGTTTCACGAATATCATTCACGATTTGAGTCGGGTCGGCTATCTTGTAATCAGCGTCGGCAACCACTTCAACAATACGCTTTCGATCCAGCCGCCTGATCGCACTTGCCCCCTGAGTAAACTCCAGGTCCGCAATACTGCTAATAGGAACTTCGACGCCATCGCCAACACGCACCCGCATCTCATTGATTTGCTCTAGCGAACTGCGTGCAGCCTGAGGGTAACGAAGCATCACCTTAACCTCATCCCTGCCTCGCGGTATGCGCTGCACTTCTTCACCGAAAAACCCCTGACGCACCTGTTTAGCAATCTGCTCGCGATCAACCTCATAGCTATCGACAGCAGGTTTAGCCTTCACCAGAATCTCGGTACGCGCCGAGCGCTGGCTATTGTTTATGCCAAACAATCCATCGTAGGTCGCTAGCTTATCCTCAACCCGCTGTGTTGCCGCAGCTAGCATGACCGTATCATTCGCCGTCAGACCCAGCTTAATAGGAGACTCACGATCAATCAGATGATAATCAAAGTTGTAAGAATTGGTGTCCGGAATAAAACCTATCTCACTGCGCCAAAGCTCAGTCACATCCTCAATCGGTAGACCGCGCTCTTTGGCTGGCAGCAACTCCAGTGTCACCAGAATCGTATTCTCACGGGCAAAACTGCGAATATTCTTAATGATATCCTTACCATCAGCTTGCTCTTTTAAGTCACCGCGTATCTCCTCCGCAGCTTGCTCAATGTGCTCAACCAGGGCTTCGGTAGTAGCGAAGGAGATACCGTCAGATAACGTTACCGAGACAATAATACCGTCACCCGGAATCAACGGGTAAAATGTTTGTTTAACCCACCCACCCTGCACAAAACTCATTATCACAAGCCATAAGGCGACAAAGCAGGACAGCGTCAAATACCGACTTGCCACGGCCTTCTCAATAAACGGTCGATACTTGTACTCACTAAAGTCACTCAAAGCATTTGCAATTTTAAGGCGCGCGGCTGCGAGCGACCTTGGCTTTGGTGTATCACTAATCGGCTTCAAACTCGACAAATGAACCGGCAAAATCAGGAATGCTTCAATCAGCGAGAAGGACAGAGCAAGAATCACCACGACTGACAACGGCATAGTCAATGTAGCCGAAGCGCCATCAATAAACAGTGCCGGAGAAAATGCAATCATAGTGGTAACTGCCGCAAAAATGACTGGCTTTGCTACCATGCGGGCACCCTCGTACGCTGCCTCGGTGCCTTTTAAGCCTTCCTGAACCTGAACGTGGATGCTCTCACCAATAATAATCGCATCATCAACGACAATACCCAACACCAGGACAAACGCGAACAAGGTCATCATATTCACTGAGATAGGTGTGGAAGGGATAACAAGAATCGCGCCCAGAAAAGACACCCCGATGCCGACACAGACCCAGATAGCGACGGCAGGACGCAAAAACAGCGTAAGCAAGATAAAAACTAGCGCCAAGCCCATAGCACCACTGCTAAGAAGCATTGTTGCCTGACTACGGAAGATTTCAGACCGGTCGAGCCAGATATCTAATTCGACTCCCGGCGGTAAAGTTTGCTGAGCCTTTTCGGCGTAAGCACGCACGGCTTCATTCACGGCGACAACATCAGGATTATTGTGCACGCGAACAATTAATGCCGCAGCACGATGACCGTTGAAACGACTCAACTCATTCAGTTCTTCAAAACCATCGTTGATCGTTGCAATGTCACCGAGTGTGACGCGGGTACCATCCGGGTTTCTGAGCAACACAACCTCAGCATAGTCAGTTGCGCTGTATGCCTGCGAATAGGTTCGCAGTGACACATCACCACCCTGCGTCCGAATCGCACCAGCGGGCAAGTTAATTGACGAACTTCGAATTGCAGCAGTAATGTCATCAAAAGAAAGCTGATACTTACGCAACATACTTTCTGAAACTTCTATCGACATTTCTGGCTCACGCAAACCCTGAAGGTCGACCTGATCAATACCGGGCAAAGCAGCAACATCATCACGAATACGCAAGGCGATATCACGCAGCGCGGCTTCATCCGTATCGGCACTTAAGACCAATTCGATAACCTCTTCGCTCCAGGGTGCCTTCTTAATTTGCGGTTCTTCCGCCTGCTCCGGCAAAGTATCCAATGCATCAATCCGTGCCTTGATATCGGCAAGCATCTCTTGAGTGTCAAAACCTTTAGCCACCTCGACCATCACTCCGCCGCGGCCATCAACCGCTTCGGAAACAATGGATTTAATGCCTTCGAGATCGTGGATCGCCTCTTCGATGCGAATACAAATGCGCTCTTCAATTTCTGCCGGGCTCGCGCCAGGATAATTAACATCAATCTGAACCAGATCCAGCGGTATACCTGGCATAACCTCACGGTCGAGCAGTGGCAAAGACAACAAGCCCCCCAGCACAATGGCAATCATCAGCAGATTGGCGGCAACCTTATTTTCTAT
>CBDTTT010000197.1:0-4030 GCA_965363345.1 uncultured Chromatiales bacterium | reverse complement strand
GGCAGCCCAGCATGGTGGTGTTTTTTGACACGCTTATTGATGAACTCAATAGCGACACGCCGGAAGAGAAAGTGTCGGCAGTGGATGCTTTTTTGCCCACCTGGGATCAGCTGGTTTCTCAAGCAACCGTAAAAGGCGTTGCCAAAGCGTTGGTTGAATAGGCCGCCGCAGCGTTCAGATACGGAACAGATTCTGCGTGTTGGCAGTAGCGTGCTCTGCAAGCACAGCTGCATCGCAACCCATGTAGCGTGCTGTAGCTTCCAGCACATGCGCGAGCATGGCCGGCTCATTGCGCCGACCGTTAATTGTTTGTTTTTGTGCTTTGCTCAAATCACGCGGCAACAGATAGGGCGCATCAGTTTCCAGCAGCACCCGGTCGAGTGGGAGTGAAGCAACCGCTTCCTGCAAGTCGCCGCCGCGGCGCTCATCGCAAACCCATCCCGTAACGCCAATGTAGAGGCCCATATCGAGATAGGCATGCATTTGCTCCTTAGTGCCGGTAAAGCAATGCGCTACACCGCCGCTAAGCTCGCTAAGATGGTTGTTCAAAATGGCGATGAAGGGAGCATGGGCATCGCGCTGATGCAGAAATACCGGCTTGCCGCTATCAACAGCAATTTGCAGTTGGCTCTCAAAGGCAAATTCCTGTTCTTCGTGTGAAGAAAAGTTTCGAAAGAAGTCGAGCCCCATTTCGCCGACTGCCACCACCTCATCAGCTTCTGCAAGGCTGCGCAGGGTGTCGCTGGTTGCATGAGAGTATTCACTAGCATAATGCGGGTGCACGCCACTGGTTGCCCACAGCGTGCCCGGGTGCTGCTGTGCCAATGCCAGCGCCTGATGGCTGCTGTCAACATCTGCTCCAGTCACAATCTGCCGGACAACCCCGGCAGCGGCCGCGCGTGCGAGAACAGCATCCCGGTCAGCGTCAAAACTATCGTGAGTTAAGTTGGCGCCAATATCGATAAGTTTGTGCATTAAATGTCTCAGCTGCAGACCGTGATGAGTCTGTCGTCACTTTGCTAAATTATTGTTGCAGGATTCTACGGCAGAGCCGCATAAGGTTGTATTATTAAGCGCAATGAATCCGGATACCACACAACTTTCACTGTTCGACAGCAAAGGACCGCAAACGGCGCCCGGTGCGGATAGCTGGGAGGTGCGCTTTAGTCGGCGGGCAAAACGCATTGCCATTCACGTGCTGCCTCATGGTGGGGTAGAAATCGTAGCACCACCACGAGCTAGGGCTGCCGAGATTCAGCAGTTTGTCGAACTGCAAAGTGAATGGATTCGCAAGGCGAGACAGCGCGTGCTGGACCGATTGGAGCACCAGGGTCCGTTATTGCCTGAGTTGATTACGCTGCCGCTTATTAATCGCCGTTTTGAGGTGGTTTATGAGCTTGCAGCAAAGCCCGGCTACTCTCTTCACGCAGACCGTTTGGAGATTGTGGCACCTGATATCACGCCCAACGACTGTTGGCCGGTGTTAAAGCGATGGTTGCGGGCCTCAGCCCGAAAACAGCTGCCGCCGATGCTGCGCAGTCTGGGGGACAGGGTTGGGGTGCAGCCAGCAAGAGTTCAGGTACGCAATCAGAAGACCCGCTGGGGAAGTTGCTCCAGTAGCAACACTATAAGTCTGAACGCGGCAATACTCATGTTGCCGCCTTCGCAGGCGAATTACGTCATGATTCATGAGTTGTGTCATCTGACACATATGAATCATTCGAATCGTTACTGGGCTCTGGTTGCAAGTCATATTCCAGACTACAAAGCATTGGATAATGCAGTAGACGCCTTCTGGGGAACAGGTCCGGCTTGGGCTCGATGAAGGCTGGCCAAAACATTTGAACCCTGCATTTTTTGGATAAAAAAAGCCCCGGTCAGATAACTCTGACCGGGGCTTTGTTTTGCTCAGCGGGCTAGTTAAAGCCCTGACAACTAGTCAACTAATCAACTAGGCAGCTGCTGTTGCTTGGTTAGCCAACTGACGCAGCACGTAGTGCAGAATGCCGCCGTTATTGTAGTAATCCCATTCTTTAGGTGTGTCGATACGCACCAGAGCCTGAAATTCCTTCGTGCTGCCGTCTTCTGCAGTTGCGGTAACCGTCACTTCTTTAGGCTGTCCGCCCATACCGACGATGTCGAAGGTTTCTTTGCCGGTCAGACCGAGAGACTGGGCGTTGTCGCCGTCTTTAAACTGCAGTGGCAAAACACCCATGCCAACCAGATTAGAACGGTGAATACGTTCGTAGCTTTCGACAATTACAGCTTCAACACCTAACAACAATGTACCTTTGGCAGCCCAGTCACGCGACGAGCCTGTGCCATATTCCTTACCGGCGATAACGACCAGCGAGGTACCGGCTTCTTTGTAGGCCATGGCTGCATCATAGATTGTGGTCTGTTCACCGGAAGGCTGCATTGTTGTGAAGCCACCCTCAGTGCCCGGGGCCAGCAAGTTACGCAGACGGATGTTGGCAAAGGTGCCACGCATCATCACTTCATGGTTACCACGACGCGCGCCGAAGGAGTTGAAGTCGCCAGGAGACACACCTTGTTCCTGCAGGTATTTGCCTGCAGGGCTGTCAGCAACAATGTTACCGGCAGGCGAGATGTGATCGGTGGTAACCGAATCACCCAGCAGCGCCAGAGCACGAGCTCCGGTGATGTCACCTTTCACAGAAGGCTCCATGGTCATGCCGTCAAAGTACGGAGGATTCTTTACATAGGTTGACGCATCATCCCATGAGTAAATCTGACCCGTAGGCGATTCGATCTGATTCCAGTTTGAGTCACCCGCAAATACTTCTGCATAAGAACTCAGGAACATGTCGCGGTCGACGTTGGCGTTAACCATCTCTGCAACTTCTGCCTGACTTGGCCAGATGTCTTTCAGATACACCGGATTGCCATCCTGATCATCACCGAGTGAGTCGTTAATGATATCGAGGTTCATTGAACCTGCAATCGCATAAGCAACGACCAAAGGAGGTGAGGCAAGGTAGTTCATCTTAACCAGGGGATGAATACGGCCTTCAAAGTTACGATTGCCTGAAAGCACAGCGGTGGCGATCAGGTCGTTATCCTTAATAGCCGTTTCTATTTCTGGAAGTAGTGGACCGGAGTTACCAATGCAAGTTGTGCAACCATAGCCAACAACGTCAAAGTTAAGGGCAGAAAGGTCTTCGATCAAACCGGCTTTCGCCAGATAGTTGGTCACAACACGTGAGCCCGGAGCCAGTGAGGTTTTTACCCAAGGCTTAGAGTTCAGGCCTTTGGCCCGTGCCTTGCGTGCGACCAAGCCGGCAGCAACCATTACATAAGGGTTTGAGGTGTTGGTGCAACTGGTAATAGCAGCAATGGTGACCGCACCGTCGGCTAGTTCATATGTGCCATCTTCGCCAGTCACAGAAGCTGATTTCTCATCTGAACTTTCACGGTCGGTTTGATATTGAGCCTTGGCATTTGTCAGAATAATCTGATCCTGAGGGCGCTTAGGGCCCGAGATACACGGTACAACCGTGCCCATATCGAGTTCTATTACGTCGGTGAAGATCGGGTCTTCAGCACCTTCTTCACGCCACAAGCCCTGTTCTTTGGCATAGGCTTCGATAAGTGCAATATGCTCTTCATCACGACCCGATACCTCTAGAAAGCGAATCGTTTCGCCATCGATAGGGAAGATACCGCAGGTTGAGCCGAACTCAGGGGCCATGTTCGCCAGAGTTGCGCGATCAGCCAAGGGTAGGCTAGCGAGACCATCACCGAAGAATTCAACGAACTTACCAACCACGCCTTTGTCGCGCAGCATCTTGGTTACTGTTAGCACGAGGTCGGTAGCGGTAGTGCCTTCTGCCAATTCACCGGAAAGCTTAAAGCCAACAACCTGAGGAATTAGCATAGTGACAGGCTGCCCAAGCATTGCTGCTTCGGCTTCGATACCGCCAACGCCCCAACCCAGAACGCCGAGACAGTTGACCATCGTGGTGTGAGAGTCGGTGCCTACACAGGTGTCCGGATAGGCAACGCGCTT
>CBDTTT010000196.1:0-4031 GCA_965363345.1 uncultured Chromatiales bacterium | reverse complement strand
GTATGGCTTAGATCCAGCATCAGCAGCATTCAGAGCTGGTCACCAGGAATAGTTGCCGATCCGGAGCTTTACGACAATCTGCTTGCAGAACAAGTGAAAACGTATCAACGCGAAAAGCGGCTCAAGGTCGATGGCAAAGTGGGTGCCGAAACCCTTATCGCTATTAACACTGATCTTGGCACGGCCAACATACCGCTGTTATTGGTGGGAGATTAGCCATGTCATTTATTCTCGACGCGTTACGAAAATCCGAGCATCAGCGACAAAAAAATACAGCACCCGGCATCGCCGATAATGTTGTAAAACCCACTCAGAAAAAACGCAGCCCATGGCTAATGCTTGCGGTTATTCTACTGGCAGTTAACGGTGTCTTGGTCGTCACCTTGTGGCTGCGCTCCGAATCTGCAGAGCAGGAAGTGGCTGCGCAACAAGCATCACCGCAAACCCGGCAGGCGCCGGCCCGTATGAGCAACAGGCAGCCGGCAAATAACCAGACTATTCCACAAACTCAGGCAAATACTCCGGGTAGTAGCCCTGCAGTTGCGCCTACTAAAGCACCGCCACGAACCTCGCAGGCTTTGCAGGTCCAGAATGCTACATCGAGCAACTTACCCTCGTTAGAAACCCTACAATTACAAGGCGTGTTCACACTGCCGCCTATGCGGGTCGATATCCATGTATACAGCGACGTGCCTGCGGAACGCTTCGTCTTTATTAACATGAAGAAAAGCCGCGAAGGCTCGCAGCTGAATGAAGGCCCGACAGTCGACAGCATTACGCCGGAAGGCGTGATCATGACGTGGCAAGGTCGCCGCTTTGTCATGTCGAAGGACTAAGCCGCGCCACACAAACTATTTAGTGCTGCCCTTCGTTCTGAAACTCTTTGGGAGTTACTCCCTTCCAGCGCTTAAAGGCTCGCGAAAAGTTACTCTGATCTGAGAAGCCGAGTAGATATGCAATCTGACTGAGAGAATACTTGGCGTCGCGCACATACTCTGCCGCCAGTCGCTCACGGATCTCATCCTGCACCTCACGATAAGAGGTGCCCTCATCGGTTAGCTGTCTCTGCAAGGTGCTGACACTGCGCGCCATTCGGTGAGCCACAATCTGTTGGCTAGCCTCGCCCGTGGGAAACAAGCTAACCAAAAGCTTACGCACCTCGGTCGTGACCTGATCCGGGTCTAGCACCTCGAGATACTGCTCAACCACTCTGTCATTGCTCAGCACAACATCCAGATTGTTTCCTGGTAGAACCTCGAGCATTGCTTCCCGATCAAAATGAAATATATTTCGACCTGTGCCGAACTGCACAGGACAAGCGAACGCCGCCTCATACTCAGCGGCACGACCATAGTCTTCGTGGTTAATTTCAACCTTCAGGGGCGAGAACTGAGGGTTCTTAGCCGTGCGGCACAGTTTAATAATTGATGCCAGAAACGAATCTAGCGCAATGGGCGGTGCCGGATACTGCGGATCGGGGTAGATCACTTCCAGAGTGACCGTATCAGCTTGCTCCTCAACCAACACCTCCAGAGGAACAGTCACAATGACACGGTAATAACGTGCCAAACGTTGCAGCGCATCCAATAGAGTGTGGCTCGAAAGCCAGGCGAAACCTAAACCGTGATAGCTGGTTGTGCGGATGGCGAGCCCGATATTAAGGCCAATTAACTCGTCCCCGGTTGCCTCTGCAGCCAAGTCCCACAGCTTAATTACGGCAGAACGAGGGTAACGGGCACCCGGAACATTCATCAATGCCGGGTCAAGCCCTGCTGCTTGAAGCAGCGGAACAGGGTCTATCTGGTAGTGATCAGTCAGGCGCTCAGCAATAAGCTGGCCGACTAATGCGATGGTCGTTGGTTGAGACTTCATGGCACCCCTACCCTACAAGCTCTCAAGCATACCCGTCAAAACCTGAGCTAACCAGACCGCAGCCTTTACTCCCTAATACCTACGCCATGGTTAATCAGGTAGTAACAGGTCAGCGCAAATACCACCACAAATACGCCAATCAGCAGAAATGCCGACTCAATACTAATGTCCGAGACGCCGATCATGCCGTAACGAAAACCGTTCACCATATAGAGAATCGGATTAAACCTGGACAGGCCTGCCCAGAAATCAGGCAACAGCGATGTCGTATAAAATACACCACCAAGATACGTTAACGGACCGAGAACAAACGCTGGAATAATGGTGACGTCATCAAACTTACGGGCAAATATCGCATTGATCATTCCCGCCATAGAAAAGACGATGGCGGTCAGAACCAAAATACTGAAGGCGATAAACGGGTGCTTTACTTCCAGGTCAGTAAAGAACAGAGCAACAACAGTCACTACTGCACCGACCGCAAGCCCGCGTACGACCCCACCCATGACATGCCCCAGAATAATCACCCAACTACTCAAAGGTGCGACCAGCATTTCCTGAAGATAGCCCTGAAATTTTGCCCCGAAAAACGAAGAGACAACATTGCCATACGAGTTGGTTATCACCGACATCATGATTAAGCCAGGCGCCATAAACTGCATGTAGTCGAAACCACCCATCTCACCGATACGACTGCCAATAAGATTGCCGAAGATAATGAAATACAACGTCATCGTTATGGCTGGTGGCACGATAGTCTGTACCCAGATGCGTGCGACACGCGAGGTTTCCTTACGCACTATCGTATAGAGACCCACAAACTGATATTTATAAGATGTACCACGCATCAACTTGCCTCCCCTTCGCCGCGATTGGTAAGGCGGATAAACAGTTCTTCAAGGCGGTTTGTCTTATTGCGCATGCTCGACACCTCAATTCCGGCCGACGTCAGCAGTGCAAATAGATCATTAACACTCTGGCCCTTATTAATCTCGACCTCCAACTCGTGTTCATCTTTTAGACGAACCGCAAAGCCCTCTATCTGCGGAGCAGCCGTGAGCGACTGTGCTATGTCTAATACAAATACTTCCTGATGCAATTGTTTCAGGATAGCGGACATGCGATCGTGTTGAACAATTTTTCCGCCATCAATAATCGCTATATTGCGGCACAGGGTTTCGGCTTCTTCGAGGTAATGGGTTGTCAGGATGATCGTGGTGCCCTGCTCGTTGATCTCTTTTAGAAAGTCCCACATCGAACGACGAATTTCGATATCGACGCCGGCCGTAGGCTCATCAAGAATAAGTAGCTTGGGCGAATGCACCAGTGCCCGCGCAATCATCAAGCGGCGCTTCATGCCGCCCGAGAGGCCACGGGCCTGATCGTTGCGACGATCCCAAAGCTGCAATTGGCGCAGCACTTCTTCGGTACACACAGCCGCTTTGCTTCTTGGTATCCCGTAGTAGCCAGCCTGGTTCATCACGATGTCGTAGCAACTCTCATAGAGATTCATATTGATCTCCTGAGGCACAACGCCGATGCAGGACTTCGCCGCGTACAAATCGGTATCCAGGCTATTGCCAAAGACACTGACATCTCCAGCGGTTTTGCTAACCAAAGACGTAATAATGCCAATCGCCGTGGTTTTCCCAGCGCCATTCGGCCCCAGCAATGCGAAGAAATCGCCTTTAGCCACATCCAGATTAATACCCTTCAAGGCCTGAATGCCGTTGGGGTAAGTCTTAGTAAGGTTCTTAATTGATAAAGCAGTCATGCGATGCATTGTGAAGCCTTACCCGCCCTCTGCCAACAGCCGCATGCACTTTGTCGGCACTATGGTCGCATGATAGTCATTAAGATCTGCCAGCCTGGGCAACTAACAACGGCAATGCAGCGAGGCGCGCCACCATTGCACGATCGGAGTCTGCATCACTACCTGCGCTAACCAAATCCGGCCAGAAACGGGGGCTACTGACAAAACGCGCCTTCAGTTCTAGAGGCGCAATCCCAGAGAATTTGCGAATTTCACGTAGATTCATGACGGCTAACTTTTCCAGCACGCCGGGTCGCACTCCAAGACACAAACGTGCCGCCAACGGATCGGTGCGCACAACGTGACAGAGATAGGTAAGTACGCCGGAGGTAAACACTTTCACGTC
>CBDTTT010000195.1:0-4039 GCA_965363345.1 uncultured Chromatiales bacterium | reverse complement strand
TTGATGCTCTCGTTATTTTCTTTTGCACTAAAGCGATATGTATCTGCAGAAAATTGCAGAGTAATTTTAGGGGCTGGGGTCCAGCGCACGCCAGCGCCTATAGTCCCGGTTGTTTCATTACCTGTAAATCGACCTGCATTGTTGACCTCGAATGAGTAGGAACCAAAGCCCAGACCCGCTTGAGCCATAAGTTCCCAGTCGCTATCGCCAAGCGGCAACAGACCGATCAGGTTTAGGCTAATAACAGAGAAATCAGAGCTGCCCACTTCCGTATCGCCGGATTTTAGTTTGTGGTCGCCGAGATTTGTGTATCGGCCTTCCAACGCGAAGTGACGCATAAACTTGTAGCCGCCATATAAACCGTACGCTGCTTCCTTGCCGTCCGTTTCTATATCGCCTAAGTCATCACCATTTTGGTTGTAGCTCACAGCCCCCAGCGAAGCGCCAACGTAAGCCCCTTGTTCCTTGATCTCTGCGTTTGCTGTTGCGCTTAGTGTTAAAAACAAAGCTACGATTGTTGCCGTAAATCTCATGAGTACCTCTCCAATATCGATGAGTTATTTTTTTGTAAAAACTGTTCAGATGGCATGAACGACCGGAGTATTAACTGTGGTCGGGCATAGCGTCATTGCGCTCAAGCTAGCAGATTGAGGGGCTGATGTGAATCATGTGCCGGTACCAACGAGTTTTGGTGTGGTATCCGGGACTGCTGTTTACCCGCGTTCGGCATAGATTGAAGTAAAAAACAGCACAATCGACACCATGGCAACGCCGAGCGCCAAAATAAATTGACCTGAGCTTGCGATGACGTCCATAACTCCAGCTGTGGCATAGAAAATCATTGTCAGGGCAATCAGGTTACCCCAATTACGTGGCTTTCTAATGGCGCTGAGCAAGAGCAGTGCGGGAACGATAAGGCCGAAGCAGATCACAACCCATAGCTGGCTGTTGGTGTCGCTTTGCAGCCAGAGACTAACGGTGAGCCCTAGTGCCAGTATTAAAAGAATGCTGATTGTGCGTAGATGTTTCATACGTGCTTAGTCCGCTTCATGAATCGTTTTCGGGCGAGGATTGCTCAATAACCTACGCAGATAGTTTTAGTGCCGTTTCTGCAACTCGTTGACCTAGCGCCTGAGCGATAGTGACTTCTTCATCGCTTAAACAGGTATCGGTTTTATCGGGAGCATGGTGACTCGCGCCATAAGGTGTTCCGCCCGTGGTGGTCGTGGAGAGTGCAGACTCTGAGAAAGGAATGCCAACTAAGAGCATGCCATGGTGCATGAGCGGCAGCGACATACTAAGAAGTGTCGATTCCTGTCCTCCATGCAAGCTTCCGGTTGAGGTAAATACAGCACCGGGTTTACCGCTCAGTGTTCCTGCCATCCAATCGGCCGCTGTCCCGTCGATGAAATACTTGAGCGGTGCCGCCATGTTACCGAAACGCGTAGGACTGCCCATGATGAGCCCGGAACATTCTTTGAGGTCTTCGTATTCAGCGTAAGGTGGACCGCTGTCAGGAATTTCCGGGGCCACTGCAGCGGTATCAGTTGATACTGCGGGCACGGTTCTAACACGTGCCTGACAGCCATCAACCGAATTGACCCCGCGGGCAATCTGTTTTGCGAGTTCAGCTGTAGAGCCAAACTTCGAGTAATACAGTACGAGAATGTCTTGCATAAGGACTTACTCTATAAAGGATGCGATTCCGGCTCTAATCGTGGTCAAACAATTTCAAGCACACTTTCCGGAGGACGACCTATCCGGGCCTTGCCATTAGTGACAACAATCGGGCGTTGAATAACTTTGGGGTTATTTGTTAGCCAGTCGATTTTTTCAGCTTCCGTCATTTTGATGACGCTAGCTTTTGCTGCTTTATATTCATCTTCGCCGCTGCGCATGATGCCATCCGCATCGGTGCCCAATGCAAGAATGATGTCTTTAAGTGTTGCTGCATTAGGAGGTGTATTCAGATATTCGATGATCTCTGGTTCGATACCTTTGTCTTTTAATACCTGCAGAGTTTGCCTTGATTTGGAGCAACGGGGGTTGTGGTACAGGGTGATGCTCATAATTTGTGTCTGCCTGACATGCTGTAGATGACAAAAATACGCCGGTTGTTTCGTTGGCGTCTATTGTAGCCTGTGAGAGGCCGCTGGTTGAAGGCTTCCACCTTATTGTTGACGCGCTTTTAGCTAAACAAGGCGCGGTTCATGATGTATGCTCAGACAATGCGAAATGTATATGTATGTTTGTTGTTTGCACTAGGGCTTGCCGTCGCGGGCTGCGCAACACAGCCACCCGTCCAGGAAATGAGCGATGCTCGTCAGGCTGTTGAAGCCGCGAGGGATGTGGGTGCACAAGAGTATTATCCGAGTTTGGTTGAAGAGGCAAATATGCGTCTTAGTAGTGCTGAGAGCAATATGCGTTCTGGCGTGTATTGGGCTGCTAAGCGTGATGCGGAAGCAGCAAAAGATTATGCGATTGATGCATTGCTAAGCACGCGCCGTGCAAAACAGGAATTGGTCGAGTAGGCCATTCGACCCTCTAATTTCACCAGAATTTATCAGTGATTATTAAGCACTATCTTGTTAGTGGCAAAGTGCAGGGCGTGTTTTATCGTGCCAGTACCGCTAAGCAAGCTATCGAGCTCGGCCTGACTGGCACCGTACAAAATCTAGCTGACGGACGCGTTGAAGTTTATCTTCGGGGCGAAGTTGATACGGTTGAGACAATGTATCGGTGGTTGCTTGTAGGTCCGCCATTGGCTGCGGTTGATGCGGTTATTGAAGTTCCCGTCAGTAACGATGGTGTAGCTTTGGAATTTGCTAAATCCTTTGCTGTAATACGCAGTTAGTTTCTGAACCATTGCGCACTGAGTCGCCCCAGAACCTTTTCCGAATACCAGGTTTTTCCATAGCTGCCGTTGTAGCGGGCTAGGGCTTGAGTCATGTCGCCGTCTTCTTTGTCCATGTAGTGTTTCAAAATGGTGCAGCCCATGCGCAGGTTGATGTCAATTTGAAACAGATTGTCATTCGGGCGATCGAGTTCTTTCAGCCAGAAAGGCATCACCTGCATAAGGCCCCGTGCGCCAGCCCGGGAAATTGCGTACTGATCGAAGCGGCTTTCAATATCAATGACGGCCAGTATGAGCTCAGGAGGCAGTTCGACACGTGCGGCTTCCTGGTGCACCCGGGTGAGTATTGCGAGGCGCTCCTGATGATCCGGAACAATCGGGCTTAAGCGGTTGGACATGTCTTTAAGCCAGACTTCCGCTTCAAATCGATCGGGAAAGCTACCGGTATTGTTAACCGCTTCTACCAGTAGCGCTGTCAGTTCAGGGTCTGCAGTGTATTCAGTTGCATTGGCGGTACCGACGAGCAGACAGGCGAGACCTGCTGCCAGCAATGGAGCAGATCTAACGTTCAGCAAGTTTTTCCTGAATAAACGATACGGCATTTGTAACCTCTACATCTTCGGCTTCGCTGGCCTGACGATGGCGGTATTCGATTTTGCCTTCGCCGAGCCCCCGTTCACCGATAACTAAGCGGTGTGGAATGCCTATTAGATCAGAATCTGCAAACTTAACGCCGGGACGTGCGTCACGATCATCGACAAGCACCTCAATGCCAAGAGATGTTAATTGGCCATATAAAGCGTCCACGGCTTCTTGCACTGCAGCAGAGCGATTATAGCTCAGTCCAAGAATAGTGACCTGAAACGGACTGATTGCATCCGGCCAGATAATGCCGTTGTCATCGTGGTTTTGTTCGATCGCAGCAGCAACGAGTCTCGATACGCCAATGCCGTAGCAGCCCATTAGAGGCGTGATGGCTTTGCCGTTGTTGTCGAGTACGCTCAGGTTCATGCTTTTGCTGTATTGGTCGCCAAGTTGGAAAATATGGCCGACTTCAATACCGCGGGCAATAGAGATGGTGCCACCACCGGGACTCAGGTCACCGGCCTGCACATTACGTAAATCTGCTGTTTGTGGTTCGCTAAGATCGCGCCCCCAGTTTACCCCGGTCAGGTGTGTATCTAT
>CBDTTT010000194.1:0-4045 GCA_965363345.1 uncultured Chromatiales bacterium | reverse complement strand
GCTGGCGATTTGCCCGCACAGAACCGTGGCAAGCCATCGTCGAAAGAATCTCATCCTGATGCGCCTGCAGTCGTTCGCTGCTGCCGGTCTCTGCAATATC
This sequence comes from uncultured Chromatiales bacterium, assembly GCA_965363345.1. GTDB lineage: Bacteria > Pseudomonadota > Gammaproteobacteria > Steroidobacterales > JABIQA01. The sequence continues at coordinate 3,945 of CBDTTT010000194.1, read as the reverse complement.
GCTCAACATATCCCGCAACAATGCCTCAGCATGCCGGTCACCGAGCAACACAGGCACCTGACGCAGAGTAATCACATCCGGGCCGCTGCGGTCCACTTCGAGGCCCAAAGCAGCGAAGTTTGCCTGATGAGCCTCAACCAGATCAGCTTCAGACTCCGCCACACTAATCTGCAGAGGAATCAGCAAAGGCTGACTCTGCACACCCCCGGCTGCAACAGCAGTCTTGAGCTTCTCATACGTCACCCGCTCATGCGCCGCATGAGCATCGATAATCACGAGGCCATCCTGATTCTCAGCAAGAATATAAACACCGTGCAACTGGGCCACTGCAAAACCCAAGGGCGGCACTTCACCCTCGTTGGCAGCAATCACCGAATCACGCATCGCCTGTTCTGACTCACTCACCTGCTTATAGAACTCGGATGTCGCAGACCCGGCAGTAGAATAAGAACCGCTGCGGTCATAGGCACGGCCAGGCCGCAACCCCATGCTCTGTTGACGGGAGTACTCGGGTAATAAGCCTGCAGCACTCGCTGGAGCTGCAACCGATTGATCTCCTTCGGCGGCACTCGGGCGGGTTTCTGCCAATGCCGTCTCGACAGTGCGGCGCACAAAATCATGCACCGGCCGGCTATCGCGAAAACGCACTTCATGCTTCGCCGGATGCGCATTTACATCGACAGTCTTGGGGTCAATCTCTAAGAACAAGACGCAAGCCGGATAACGACCATGAAACAACACATCTCGGTAGGCATGCTTCACAGCATGAGTAACCGTCTTGTCACGAACCGCTCTGCCATTAAGAAAAATATGTTGCATATCAGGCTGACTACGGGAAAAAGTCGGGCGTGCAATCCAGCCCCACAAACGCATGTCTCCCACTGCGTGTTCGATATACAAGGCGTGTTCAATAAACTCTTTGCCGCAAAGTTTCGCGAGCCGCTGCTCCTGAGCAGCACGGTCATTTGCAGCAGGTAAATCGAAGAGCGGCTTACCGTTGTGAGTAAAGCGGAACGCCACACCAAAGCGGCTTAACACGATACGCCGGACCAACTTATCAAGATGGCTGAATTCTGTTCTTTCTTTGCGCAAGAAACGTCTGCGGGCAGGCGTGTTGTAAAACAAATCACGAACTTCAATAGTAGTGCCTGCCGGATGCGCTGCCGGTTCTGGCGCTGCAACCTCGCTGCCACTCACTGAAACGCTGTAACCGGAATCGCTATTTACGACTTTACTGGTCAAACGCATTCGCGATACCGACGCAATACTCGGCAACGCTTCGCCGCGAAAGCCCAATGACGCAACTTTCTCGAGATCTTCCAGACTCGCAATCTTGCTGGTGGCATGGCGCGATAAGGCAAGCGACACTTCTGCTTCCGGAATACCGCAACCATTGTCTCGAATCCGGATCAATTTGATGCCACCCTGCTCTATATCAATCTCGATTCGGGTCGCGCCGGCATCGAGGCAATTCTCAAGCAGTTCTTTTACGACGGATGCGGGACGTTCGACCACTTCGCCGGCGGCGATCTGGTTGATGAGATGAGATGGGAGTTGGCGGATTGGCATCGCGCCATTTTATAGAACCGCAGGTAAAAGTCAGGTGGCAAATGCGAAATAAGCGATCAAGCCAGTAATCAGGTGCGCCGCCGCGAAGGTATCTGGATAACCTGACCTACTTTAATGCGGTCGCCGCGCAAACGGTTGACGCTACGAATGTTGGTAACCGACACATTGTGCCTGTCGGCAATCTCACTCAGCGTATCGCCACTTTGGACAGTGTACTTGCCGGGCTTAGCTGACTGGCGGCTTAAACGCGCCACTTTGGTGCCCACAGGTGGGTTCTTGTAGAAGTAATCGCGAACCCCATTAAAAATAGCCTTAGCCATTTTTTCCTGATGCTTACGACTGCCGAGGTTCTTCTCATCAGAAGGGTTCGAGATATACGCGGTCTCAATAAGAATAGAGGGGATATCGGGTGACTTCAGCACCATAAAACGAGCTTGCTGCACGCTATTTTTGCGTACCTTGCCTACGCCGCCCAACTCCTGAATGACCTCGGAGCCAACGTCGAAGCTAGAACCGATGGCTGCGTTCTGCGACAGATCAAGCAACACGGATGCCAACGTAGGGTTTTTGTCACTCAAACTCACGTTGCCAATCAAATCCGCAGCATTCTCACGGTCGGCCAGATGACGGGCGTGCTCATCAGTGGCACCACGCTCGGACAACACATACACGGTTGAGCCGCGCACCCTGCGATCCTTGAATGAGTCGGCATGAATTGAAACAAACAAATCGGCGTTATGCTTATGCGCTTTTTCGATACGCCCCCGCAGGCTAATAAAGCGATCATCTTCACGAATCAACACCGCACGCATGCCGGGTTCTTTATTCACCATGCGTGCCATGCGCTTAGCGATCGCCAGAACAGCATCTTTCTCACGCAGTCCTTTCTTGCCACGGGCACCCGGATCTTTACCACCATGGCCGGCATCAATCGCAATAACCAGATCACGCTCCTGAAGGGCAATAGGCGCGACGCTCTTAATCACGCGCACGCTGCGCTGCGCTCTCGCACTGCCGGTAGGCTTAAGATCAACCACCAAACGATGCCCCGCCTTGCCCGAAGGTGACAACACAAAACTGCTGGCTGTAACCGCTGACGTCATATCAATGACCAGACGCGCATTGCCATCATCACGGTTTGAACCGCGCAGCTTTAGAACTGGGCCTTTACCCGCAGGAAAACGCCGGGCTTTAGAAGTAAGTTTTGCATCCATCAGGTCGATTACAACCCGGTCCGGGTTTGCCAGTGCGAAAACAAGATGCTGTGGGTATTCGTTTAAGTCTAGAACGATGCGGGTATTACCCTCATGTTCAGCGATTCGTACCGACTTAACCTGCACCTCTGCAAACACAGAAAGTGTCATAAACAAGCCGGCAATCAGCAATACGCTGGCTGCCAGATTACTCAGGCTGCTGCTTAGATGCGGCGCTATATTTTGTCGGTTACCCATGTCATTCCGATCCGTGGAAAAGACTCTATCCATTCGAGTATACGACTTTTAAATAAATATCAAAGCTTTTATGTCTTATATATTAGGTATATAGGGAATATACCTATGTTTTACAAGATAAGAAAAAACCACGATAAATGACTAAATTATTGTTTTTAAAGTATAAAAGCGTCTATTTCTATTGATGGACTATGTTGAATGAACCGACTAAAACCTAGAAATTTCTTTACATAATGTCGATTAAGCCAGCTGCAGCTTCAGAATGAGCCTGCAACAGCAGTTCACGACCAGTCGCAGATACGCTTAACTCCAGACTCAGGTCCGGAGCACCCAACTCATCAGCCGCACGCTCCGGCCACTCAATTAACAGGATGGCATTTTCAGGCAAATCCTCAAGCCCGAGAAACTCCAGCTCCGCTCCATCCCGAAGACGATACAGATCCATGTGATATACCGGCTTTGGTTGCAACTCGTAGGGCTCAATCAGGGTATAAGTCGGGCTCGGCACCTTGCCCTCATAACCCAAACCACGCAGGAATCCGCGACTGAAAGTTGTCTTGCCCGCCCCCAGATCGCCATGCAAATGGATAACAAAACGGCCAACGGGCAACCTAACAATATCTGCGGCGAGATGCCGGCCAATGTCCGTCGTTGCATCGGCATCGGGTAGATGAATACTCTTTGAGCTCATATAATTTTTAGCTAGTGGTTCAAAATCGAACGGATATGCGGCAACAGGTCGCTTGCCAACGTGCCGCGCTCTCCGGCAGCTGCGGCGAGATCGCCCGCCATCGCATGAACATAAGCACCCGCGGCTGCCGGCGCCTGCAGACCGGGAGATTGAGCGAGCAAACCAGCAATCACGCCGGTCAAAATATCGCCCATACCAGCTGTTGCCATTCCGGGGGTACCCGCCGTAACCACA
>CBDTTT010000193.1:0-4048 GCA_965363345.1 uncultured Chromatiales bacterium | reverse complement strand
TCGATGGTGGCATCCGGCCACATCTCTTTTGTTTGCCGGTTGCTAAACGAGAGCTACACCGCCTTGCGCTTCGCAAGGCGGCGACCTCTGGGAATCCGAGATTTTTTCTTGGGACCGACTCGGCGCCACATGCCATCGGCGACAAGGAGTCGGCGTGCGGCTGCGCCGGTATCTTCAATGCGCCGACTGCACTCGAGACTTATGCGACGGTCTTCGATGAGGAGGGCGCGCTCGACAAGCTCGAAGCGTTTGCGTCCGAGAATGGTCCCCGCTTTTACGGGCTGCCGTTGAACGAGGGTTCTGTAGCATTGGAGCGCAAGCCATGGCGCATGGGCGACACAATTTAGTCCGCGGGCACACAGATTATTCCATTCAAGGCCGGCCTTGATCTCGCCTGGATGTTCTGTGGACAGGTCGAAGTTGCGGAATAAGATAGATCTGAGATAAAGTTCTATTCGAAAGCAGTATGGCTGCATTGAGTTATTGTTAGATACGTTTGATCTGGTCTTATTAGCTGCTGCGGATCCCCCTTTTTAAAGCTATGGATAAATGCATCATTAATTTGGAACTAAATCGGTTTCTGAAGACTCATAGCGTTCTTAACCGGCAGTATGATTAACATCATGGCTAAATCTACTTTGCATCGATTCCAGCAGCTGGGGCTTATAGCCCTGTTGGTGCTGTTGATCGGGCAAGTCGGTTTGCTGGCGCACAAGGTGGCCGCAGAGCATGCGCTGGAAACATCTTGCGAGCTTTGTGTTCAGCTCGAGCGTGTGGCCATTGCAGCACCTGTTCTGCCTCCAGCGGTCTTTATTGTTGCCGCACTATTTCTCTCTTTGGCTCTGCATGCCCGCACGTCACTTGGCCGAAAATACTTCCCATATTATCTGCGCGGTCCGCCCGCTCTCTAGTTTCCGATCACACCACAGCAAGCCGATAGCAACCGCGGTTGTAGTCGCTTGCGTCTGATTGTTATGAACAGAGAGCAGATCAATGAATACAAAAATACTCGCTGCCGTCCCGGTAGCAATGGTCCTATGTGCGATGTCCTTTGCCGCTACGGCAGAGTCAGAACGCCCTGAAGAAATTGTCGTTACAGCCGCTTCGTTAGGTGATGTCTTGCAGCCGAGCAAGGTGTTAAGGGGTAATGAGCTCACCCTGAAATCAGCCCCCACACTTGGTGAGACACTGAGTAATGAACTGGGTATTAGCAGTACCTATTTTGGTCCTGCGGCCAGCCGTCCTGTGATTCGAGGACTGTCGGGTTCGCGCGTCAAGATGTTGAGCGATTCGTCCTCCACGTTGGATGTCTCTGATGTAAGCCCCGATCATGCAGTGGCGGTGGAGCCGTTGCTGGCAGATCAGATCGAAATCATCCGTGGTCCGGCAACGTTGCTATATGGCAGTGCCGCTGCTGGCGGTGTTATTAACGTGAGTGACAGCCGAATTCCGGAAGGCCCGATTGACGGCATTGGCGGTGCTGTAGAAGTGCGCGGTGATACTGCGGCTGAGGAGCGTGCGGTAGTGGGTCGTCTTGATGGCGGCAGCGGTGCGTTCGCCTGGCATCTTGACGGATTTGATCGCCAAACCGAGAACCTGCGGATTGCGGAGTTTGCTACCGCTGACCCGGCCGAACGTCCTGCCGATGAGCGTAAGGGTGAGCTTGCCAACAGCTACGGAAACAGCAAGGGGGGTTCCGTCGGTCTATCGTGGGTGGGAGAGAGCGGTTATCTGGGGGCCTCGGTCAGTCAGTTGAACCAGACCTATGGCTTGCCGGGACCCGAGCTTGAGGAGGCTCCGGGCGGCGAGCCCGATCTCTTTGAAGGGCCGTTTCTCGATATGGAGCAAACCCGGGTTGATCTGCGTGGCGAGTATCGCTTCAGTGATGGCTATTGGGAGTCGCTGCGCGGCACGGTAGGGGTTAACGATTACACACACATTGAAGTGGAGCCTAGCGGCGAAGTGGCAACAGAGTTTCGCAACGAAGCCTGGCAGGCGCGACTCGAGGCCGTCCATGTGCCGATAGCAGGCTGGCGAGGTGCGGTTGGCATACAGGTCGATGATAGGGATTTGTCGGCGGTGGGTGAAGAGGCCTTTGTGACGCCCACCAAGACTGATGCCGCAGCCCTATTCCTGCTTGAAGAGCGCAACTTCGCCTTCGGTCATGTGCATCTGGGTGCGCGTGCGGAGTCGCTACAGCACCGCAATGATTTGCTGGCAGATTACGATAATACCGCCTGGTCTTTCGGTGGCGGAGTGGGTGTAGACATGATGGCTGCTTCCGAACTGTTCGTTAATCTGTCCTACACGCAGCGGAATTTGGCAGCCGAAGAGCTGTATTCCGACGGTGCACATATTGCTACCCGTCAGTATGAGATTGGTTTACTAGCAGCACCCGGCGGCAGTGTAAGACTAGAGAACTCGAGCAATTTCGAGTTGGGCTGGCGGCGCGAGCAGGGCGATACCCGCTGGGAGACATCGGTGTATTACTACGATATCGCAGACTACGTATATCAGAACCTGACCGGTGCGTTGATTGATGACCTGCCGGTTGTTCAGTACACGCAGCAGGATGCCAATTTCTATGGTGCGGAGGCTGCAGTAACAGTGCCGTTACTGCAGACTGATGCGTTTCTCACAGAGTTGCGTCTATTCGGTGACTTCGTGCGTGCGGAATTAAGCAGCGGCGAGAAGCTGCCGCGCATCCCACCATGGCGCACCGGCGCCAACTTCAAGCTGGGCCAGAATGCCTGGCAAACCGGATTGGATGTTGTGTATCACGCGAAGCAGGACGACGTCAGTTCGTTCAACACAGATGCCTATGTCATGGTCGATCTGAATCTGCTGTACAGCTTCGAGTTGAGCGATTTTGATTGGGAGTTTTTTGCCCGCGGTACCAACTTGCTGAATGAAGATGCCCGCAAGAGCGCCTCGTTTCTCGCAGCGTATGCGCCGCTACCAGGGCGCTCATTGATGTTGGGTGCAAGGTTGCGTTTCTGATTAAAGTTGCTTTCGATGGCCGGTAATAGTGCCGGCCATTTTCTGCCTCACGTTCCGCACTTGAGACTATCGCTATGCTCCGTAAACACACTATTCTGGATACCTGCGCTGTGGTCATTTCAGCGCTATGCGCCGTGCATTGTCTGGCGCTACCTATGATACTGCTGGCCTTTCCGCTATTGGGAGGCTCGGTGTTAAGCGACGAGGCGTTTCATCAGATTCTACTGTGGTTTATCGTACCTACCAGTTTTATTGCTATTGCCGCGGCACGGCGGACGCACCCCGATACTGCAGTCTTGTTACTGGTGGGCAGCGGACTGGCGATCTTGTTGGTGGGTGCGCTGTGGGCCCATGACTATGCCGCACCGCAGATCGATACGGCATTGAGCATTAGCGGGGGGCTGATTCTTGCGATCGGCCACATTCGGAATCTGCGTTTGTGCCGGCATTGAAAGATGATCTCATAACCTAAACCAGACACTGGAAATACGACCTTGAGCCCTCGTTTACTCAGGCTGCTTTCGTAATCAGTCCGACTCGAAAGTGTTCACTGCTATTGCTTAGAGAACACGAGGACAAATCGATCTGTTTTGCCGCGCATGGTTTTGTCGAAAACCATTTTTGTGCGGTCATCCTCAGGGTTACGCAGCACATCACTCGTGGCAATGAGCTTGAAGCCTCTTTTTTCAACATCCTGAATCGCGTACTGCTCATCGATTCGATGAATTTCCTGAGCGGCGCTACTGCCCGAACCCTCTGCGGCCGAATGATCGATGATCATCAGTTTGCCACCCGGCTTCAGCGCATCATGTACCTGCGAGAAAAACAGCGCCATATCAGTATCAAACCAACCACGATCCGGGGCGTTGTAATAAAGGTCGTGATAGGACATAACCATTAGTACTGCGTCGAAGCGCTCCGACCCCAGCATCAGGTTATCAACCTCGCTGGTCAGCAAGGAAATTCCTGAAACCTTGTTGTCGACGTAGCGTTCCTGGTTCTGTTTCTCGACGAAACGTGAGTACGGCGTATTGTTGTGCAAAACCAC
>CBDTTT010000192.1:0-4051 GCA_965363345.1 uncultured Chromatiales bacterium | reverse complement strand
GATAGCCACCGGCGCTCATTATCAGCAGATTAGTCTGATAGCCAATGGGTGTCGCAAAGCTCATATTGGCGCCAAAAATAACCGCCAGAATAAACGGCTCAATAGGTGCGCCAATCTGCTGCGCGATGCTTATCGAGATAGGCGTGCCAATTACCGCAGCAGCGTTATTTGAGACCACATTGGTCATCAGAGTCATGAGTAACATAAGCCCGCTGAGTATGACCGGCACCGGCAGACCGGCAGTCCCCAGCACAAATAATTGCGCCATATACTCAGCTGCACCGGTGTTCATCAGTGCGTGCCCCAGCGACAAGCTGGCAACAATAATCATGATCACCGGAATGTTCAGTGCTTCACCAGCATCACGCCAGCGCATACAGCCACTGGCAAGCATGGCTCCAACGCCCGCAATTGCCGCCACAGAGATAGGTAGCAGGCCCGTAGCAGCCAGAGCCACCACTGTCAGCATGATGCCTAAGGCGACGTTTGCACGGTCTGTGTGGGGCAGGTCAGTCGTGCCATCAAGCACCAGCATGGTGCCGCCTGCGCGCAAATCTGCGATAGCGGCACGCGAACCCTGCACCAGCAACACATCGCCCGCGCGCAAACGTGTTGACTCCAGATCACCCACAACGTCTTTACCGGGCCGTGAACGATGCAAGGCAAGTGGCGTAAGACTAAAGCGAACACTAAACTGCGAGGTGCCCAGAGTTCTGTGGTGTAAAGGCGAGCCCCGGGTAACTACCACCTCAGCCAACTGCTGGCCTTCGGTTGCCAATGGCGCATCATCGGTAACCGGTGTTTCTGCATCACTGGCGTTAAACAAAGTCGTGCCCAGCAGCTGCTCAAACTCTTTGAGCCGCCCAGCCGTATCACGCACATACAGTCGGTCACCGGTCTGCAATTTAACCGAAGGCAAACGCGCCAAAAATAGATTCTCACCACGTTGGATCCGCTCAATCTTAATGCGGTTCTCTGTCTTGGAGCGCACCTCGGTTAGTGTTTTGCCTTCGGCAAAGCTGCCTTCGGAAACATACAACAAGGCTTTAAATACGCGTGGTGATGTGTCAGACATCGGTGGTTTACGATCGGGCAACAGCTTCGGTGCAACCAACCACAAGAACAACAAGCCCGGAATGCCTGCAATAGCGACAGGCAAAACAAAGTCGAACATGCCGAACTCCATAATGCCCTGATCCTCAACAATACCGACAACCAATAGGTTCGTAGACGTGCCAATGGTTGTTGCCATGCCACCAATCAATGTAGCCAAACCCATTGGCATCAGAACGCCTGACGGGTTTGTGCTGGTGCGCAGACACACCGCAACCAGAATCGGCAACAACATTACGACAATCGGCGTGTTGTTCAAAAATGCACTCGCCGCAGCGCCAATCGCCAACGTCACCAGCAAGGCCATCGCCGGCTTATTCTGCCAACTGCTGGCCATAATCGATGCCAGCGGTTGCAAAGCACCTGTCGTTTCCAGACCCTTGCTAACAATGAGCAACGCACAAATTGTGATCAGCGCTTCATGACCAAATGAACTAAAAAAGTCAGAGGGACGGATATCGCCGTAAGGGAATAGATAGAAACCCACCACCAGCAAAACCAGCACGGTCAGACCGGTGGTTTCCAGTGGAATGCGCTCTCGCGTAAAAAGAAAAAGCGTCACAACTGTCAGTACTATGACTGCCAGTGCATGAGGTTCCGGTAGCAACATATATATTTTCAGGGGCTAACCGTTGCACAAAACAACCGCAAGCCATCCCTAAACCATTAAATCGAAGGTTTTAATAGCATGGATGCAAAGGCTCCTGCAATGCTGGACAAGGCTCACGAAAACCGTTAGCAAATACACTATTGTTAACAAATACAACGATTTGTGGCCAGACTGCTCACAATGAAAAGTTACATAAAGTAGGCGATGTAAGAAATCTCTGTGCTTATTGCGTAAAGCTGCGCACACATAAGCTATTACTTAGGGCGGATAAACAGGCACAATACTTCCATTAAGTGCAAACGCTGCTTACAATTTATAAAACCTTAGAGCCTGCCAAGAAACTATAGCCAAAACATGCAGGAACAAAATTCCATTGCAGACAAACCGAGTGACGACAGCTTCGCCCGTCGTGATGCTCTGTTTAAACAAAAAGACGCGGCCTTGCGTCAGGATGTGCATGCTGTCGGAGAGATGATAGGCGAACTGCTTATCGAACAGGGCAACGCAGCTCTCTACGACACAGTCGAAAAAGCCCGGCAACTCGCAATTCAAGCACGCGAATCTGACGATCGTGATGACAGCCAGCTAGAAGACCTGGTTGATGGTCTATCACCGAGCATGGCCCGTGATCTTATCCGTGGCTTTTCAACCTACTTTCAATTGGTGAACAGCGCCGAGCAAGTGCACCGCATCCGCCGCCGTCGCGACTACTTGAAAGATAGCAGCATCAGACAGCCCGGCGCATTTGACGACACCATTTTCCGACTTCGTGACGCTGGCTTAAGCCTCGATGAATGTGTCGACCTTCTGAACAATCTCGAAATCATGCCTGTGTTCACGGCGCATCCGACTGAAACCACACGTCGTACGATGTTGCGTAAGCAACAGAACATCATCCGGCGGATGGTAGAAATGCAGAACCCCGCTCTTACGCCGCAGGAAACCAGCGCAGCCTTTGAAAGCATTCGCTCCGACGTAACAGCCATTTGGCAAACAGAAGAAAACCCTTCCGAAGCGGCAACGGTTGCAGATGAACTTGAGCACATGCTCTTCTTCCTCACCGATGTTATCTACCCGGTGATTCCTTCCGTCTACGAATCAATTGAGCAGGCTTTGCGTGACGCCTATGGGCCGGAAGCAGACAGCGCCCGCATAACAACATTTTTCCGTTTCGGATCTTGGGTTGGCGGCGACCGCGCCAATAATAATGACATTACAGCCAGAACGATCCGCGAGACCCTGGCGCGTCAGCGCTCACTCATACTCGATCTTTATCACCGTGAATGCACCGCGCTCGCTGAAAAGCTAAGCCAAAGCGAAAGCCGCGTTGGTGTAGATTCCGAAATCAAGAACCGTATTGATATCTACAGCAGTCAGTTCCCGCGGGCACGCGGCAACTTACCGCACCGCTATCGTGACATGCCTTACAGGCTGTTTCTGCGACTCATTGTCGAACGGCTGCAATCAACCTACGACGATGATGTATTTCCTTATGAGTCTGTTGAGCAGTTGATAGAAGACCTGAACTTAATCGCCACAAGTCTGCAGAGTCATCATGGCAAGAATGCCGGCTTATTTTCTGTCCAGAGACTTATACGTCGCGCGGAAACCTTCGGCTTTCATCTTATCTCTCTCGATATTCGGGAGAACTCCAGAGACTTGCAGCAGGTTGTCGGCTGCGCGCTGGGACACGACGATTGGCTGGAGCGATCTGCAGAAGAACGTCTGGCCGTGCTTGATAATGCACTTACCACCAACGAGTCACCATCAGACACACTAACCAATGAGACCAAACGGACGTTGGCGGTATTTCAGTCTGTGTCCTATTGCCGACGCCGCTTTGGCAAACGTTCCATCGGTTCATTTATTGTCAGTAATTGTCATGGCATCGATGATGTAATGGCTACTCTGGTCCTTGCCTCCTGGGGCGACCTGCGTCGCGGGGATGGCTCCGTGCGGCTTGATGTAACGCCACTATTCGAAACCGTCGACGAACTGTCGCATGGACCGGGCATCGTGAGAGGACTCATAAACAACGCAACCTATAAAAAGCATCTTGCGGGTCGCGACAATCATCAGATGGTAATGATTGGTAATTCTGAATACAGCACCGAGGGCAGTTTTATGTCTTCGCGCTGGGCATTGCAATGGGCGAAAAATACGCTGGTCGAACTGTTCGATAGCGCCGACATACATGCCACCATTTTCCATGGCCGCAGCGGACCTGCCGGGCGCGATCGAAAAGCCGAAGCGGTAAGTTATGGCAGGCTACATGCTACCGAAAATGGCGAAGCTGTAAATGCCCGCTATGGCGTTCGTGGCATTGCT
>CBDTTT010000191.1:0-4123 GCA_965363345.1 uncultured Chromatiales bacterium | reverse complement strand
TAGCGCTTCCAAGCCATCTGCTATAGGTTCTTGCCCCTCGGGTAACTTGGCCACGAAAAAACGGGTCGCATAGCGGGGCGAAATCCACTCGGGTGCAATCCAAAAACTGAGGTATTGAATCTTACGAAAATCAAACTGCCAATTATTTTGTTCAACTAGCTCACCAAAACTTTGATGTCGCTTCAGCAAAGCATCTCTGCTCTCATGAAATGAATCGGTTGATGATGTTCGAGCTAACAATAAGATGCCTGCCTCCTCAAACAACTCGCGGACGGCTGCATACCACCAGGACTTTCCGAAGCGCTCTACTCCGAGCTGTCGACACGCCTCTGCATCACTTAAGACACATTCACAATGCTTCAGGAATTCCGTCTTATCCTGTGGTTCACGACAACCACCGGGAAACACCCAGGCATTTGCAAACGAAATATTGGCCGGCCGCTTCAGCATCAGCACCTGCAAGCCATCTTTACTATCACGCAACAACAAAATTGATGCGGCAGCACGATACAGAGGCAAGGCATTCATAACTAGCTTCCCAATCGTTGCAAGCAACCAGAATTATATAAGTTAAAAAATAAACAGGAGGTGATCACGAATGTGATTATAAGGCTAAGGTGCCCGGCACCTTGCGAATTTGGCCGTAGGGTCAACCCCGACAGAAGACCATGGCAAAACTACTAAGCAAGGTGCCAGACATAGCAAACTATGAATACCGCTAGAACCGGAGGGTTTTGTAGAGTTTTCACTGCAACGCACGAAAAACTATGCGACAAACCGATAACCCGGAACTGTTGCCACTCACTGTCTTCTAATAATTAATAGTTATGCGTCAGCTTGCGTTATAACTATTTGACGTGGAAACCCGTGAGCAAATTCTAAGAATTTATTGGCTTGAGTTTCTGAGTCTGACGCTTCTAAAACAGTAAGGTACAGAGCGGTACCAACGAAGATGATTATATATGACGCGGAGCAGGTTGTGCGTCTATTTAACTATGCACAGCTCGAAATATCTGAAGAAAATCAATATTCCAGATCGGTATATAAATTTAAATTATACTTACAGAACAATAGCTTAAAGTTTTTGGCTGCAGCGAGTGCACATGTAAACGGATGTCCGGAGCAACACTAGCAACAGGCAGCCTGATCCTGGCTCAAAATAGCTGACGAAAATGGATCTTCGTAAAAATCACCACTAAAAAGGCCGAAATGGACGCTATCGTCGCCAACTACATCAAAATAGGCTGAAAAACGCGAATCACTCAGCATTTTTGCCAAATTTCCACTCACAGCCACCTCTGTCCCTACCGGGAAAGACAAACCTGCTGCAAAATCAATAGATTCTAGTTGCTCGGCAACTCCACCCCGATAAACAGCCCGTTGCCCGTAATTTTCTGGGCGCGATTCCATACCGTCCGCCTTAAAAAGGCGGTAGGTTGCAGAACAAAAGCCTATATCACCGACCTTTTGCGCTAATTCAGGGTCTTCAACGTCAATTTTGTGGCTTTCAACCAACAGCGGCTCCGCAAAGCCCGCATCACGCGCCAAAGCAATGAAATCCTGCCAATACAGCGCACCCGACAAACATTCACCGTACAACACCGGATCCTTTGTAAGCTCAGCAGGAATGCGCCGGTCTGCATACACATCAGCAAAATAGAGTTCACCGCCGGTCCGCAACAAACGGTATGCGCTATCAAGAACAGCGGCCTTATCTATTGCCAGATTAATTACGCAATTCGAGATAATCGCATCAAAGCTGCCGGACTCGAGCGGCAATTCATCAAGCGCCTCAATATTGCCTTCCAAGAATTCAACGTTCGACTTCGAATAAGCAAATTGCTCACGATGAAATTCCTGATACTCCCGTGCTACATCAAGCTGCACCGGCGTCATATCAACACCAACAACCCTGCCCTGCTCACCAACCAAGCGCGACAACAAATAGACATCACGACCAGCACCACAGCCCAAATCAAGAATGTGCAACCCATCCAACGCTTCAGGCAGTGCCAACCCACAACCGTAGTAACGCGCCATGACCTCGTCATGCAGTTCGGAGAGAGCTTGTTTCACGTAGTCTGCTGGCTGCACTACGGTGCAGCATGCACTAGTCTTTAGATCATCAGATGATTCCAGCACCTCACCGTAATAACGCTGAACTTCCTGGTGCACATCGGACTCAGAACGTGAGTCGGTTTGTATATTGTCTTTAGTGTCCATGCTTTCCTGTATCGTCTGGTCTGGATGATCAGATTAATGTCATCTGAAGCAAATTCATGTGCAGTGAACAACTGCATCACTCAAGCAGGGTATGCCTTGATCGAAGACTGCAACAATAGCTCAATGCTGGTGCTGTTTGCCAGAGCACCGTGTTTAGGCGCAGGCAAGCGCCGCATCGCGGCTGAGCTCGGCGACCAAGTCGCACATGCCATTAATCAGGGCATGTATGCGGCTGCTATAGGCGACCTTGACCGCTGGCAGGGTCCGACAGCAGTTGCACTAGCCGGTGTTAGCCACAGCGAGTTTCAAGAAGAATCGGCTAACCCTGATACCAGCAAGCAGCGACTGTATCTGGCGCAACCGGAAGCAAGCTTTGGCGCGCGCATCAAAGCCATCGAAACCAAACTACGCCAGCACCATAACAACCCACTCATATTCATTGGCAGCGATGCCCCTGAGCTCGCTGCAAACGCCTACCAGCAGGCCGCGCTTACTCTGGACACATACGACGTTGTGTTGGCCCCTGCGACTGATGGTGGTGTAACACTGCTCGGTGTAAGAGAATCCTGGCCGGAGCTCGAACAACTCCCGTGGGGCAGCTCAAGTTTGTGCGACGCATTGGCAGCACAATGCATTAAGGCAGGCCTGGCCGTCGGTTTCATCGATACCTATAGCGACGTCGATACCGTCGATGATCTATTTCGCCTAAGACACAGCCTTGCAAAAGACACACGCCCTCAGCAGGCACAGTTGCTGCACGACCTGCGCGAAGCGTTGCCCGATATTACTGCGGTAATACCGGTTCGAGGTGATCATCACGAACTGCAATCTTTGGCACAAGAACTTCAATCCCAAAATGTCGACCATATACAAGTTGTCGATCATGACCATAGCGATGCCACACAAGCACTCTGCGAAGCGATGGATTTACGTTACGCCAGTGACAATAGTAGTCGTGGCAAGCGTCTCGATATCGGCGCTCGAATTGCTCATGATGGCGCGCTATGGTTTCTCCATGCCGATACCAAGCTCCTACCAGGTGCAGCGAATGCAGTGCGCAGACATCTGCTGCATCACGATGCCGGCTTCTTTAAATTTTGTTTTTCGGGTGATGCTAGTGCCAAAAAGAAGTGGCTCGCAAAGGCCATCAACTGGCGCGCAGAACATTTCATACCCTACGGCGATCAAGGCTTATTCATGAGTAAACGGATCTACTTGGCTAGCGGGGGCTTTGCCGATGAGCCGCTATTTGAGGAAGTGCCTCTAATCAAATACCTCCGCCGCAATGCGCGAATTGCCGCAACCGATCATCCGATTGGAGTTTCAGAGCGACGCTGGCAAAAAGATGGCTGGATTAGGCGCACACTGCACAACCGATGGCTGGTTATACGCTACATGCTCGGTACTAGCCCCGCAGATTTAGCGAATAGCTATAATGGAAAATAGGCAATAGAAATGGAAAATACTGAGCCGAATATTGGCGAAACGGCGCCCGGTGCCGCAGCCGACACAGCAGTTGGCTATATAGAGCAGGGTGCACTAAAAGAGCTTTGGTTCCACACCGGCACGGCCTGCAACTTAGCCTGCCCATTCTGCTTCGAAGGCTCGAAACCCGGCGACAATCGATTGCAAAGAATCACGCTTGAAGACGCACGCCCGTTTATAGACGAAGCTCTACAACTTGGTGTCGAAAAGTTCTCATTTACTGGTGGTGAACCATTCATCGTTAAAGATTTCGTCAACATTCTGGGCTACGCAGCAGAACGAAGACCTTGTCTTGTTCTTACTAATGGAACCGAGCCGGTGCTCAAACGCCTGCAACAAATTGCGACGCTGAAGACCTCTAAAAACCCGATTAGCTTTCGCATCAGCATCGACTATGCCGATGAAGAACAACATG
>CBDTTT010000190.1:0-4130 GCA_965363345.1 uncultured Chromatiales bacterium | reverse complement strand
GCGCCAAACTCAAGCCTTGGCTTGGTTTGCGTCCGAAGCACTTCAAACCAGAACTGCCCGATAGTGGCGAACCCCGCACCGGCATGTCGATGGGAGAAAGCACAGAACTGACTGCCAAAGCATGGAACATCACCCGCGAAGCTCAGGACGAACTGGCCTACGTTAGTCACGCAAGGGCTAGCGGAGCGTGGGACGAGGGCTTTTACAACAGTCTGGTAACGCCATTCCAGGGTATCGAGCGCGATAACAACATTCGACCAGACACCACCATCGAAAAACTCGCAAAGCTGAGGCCCGCATTTGATCGCAGCGCCACCGGAACCATGACGGCCGGGAACAGCACACCACTTACTGACGGCGCCAGTGCTGTATTGCTCGCTTCAGAAGAATGGGCGGCAGCAAACAACCTTCCGGTGCAAGCCTATATCCGGTTTGGCAAAGTGGCCGCCATCGATTTCGTGGGCAAGCACAAAGATGGTTTGCTGTTGGCACCAGCTTACGCTGTATCAGACATGCTAAAAGACGCGAACCTGAGTTTGCAGGATTTTGACTTCTACGAAATACACGAAGCATTCGCCGCACAAACACTCGCCACCATGAAAGCCTGGGAATCTGCAGACTTTTGCCGCGATGAACTCGGGCGTGACAAAGCCTTAGGCAGCATCGACCGCAGCAAGCTAAATATCAAAGGTGGCAGCCTGGCCATGGGCCATCCTTTCGCAGCAACCGGCGGCCGCATCATCGCCAGCCTCGCAAAAATCATTCATGAGAATGGCGGGGGACGCGGGCTTATTTCGATTTGCACAGCCGGTGGCATGGGCGTCACCGCAATAATTGAGGCGTAAGCGCCAACCTCAGCAGTCTGGGATAAAGGAAGCTCCTAATGGAAGCAATGAATCAGTTTTTGGCTGCCGCCAATGCGTTACTTTGGCATGACTACGTGCTCTACCTATTGCTGGGAACCGGTGTCGTCTTCACCTTCCGCAGCGGCTTCAGCCAGTATCGCTCGCTTACCCATGGCGTCGCCGTCATCCGCGGTAAATATGATCATCCGGATGACCCTGGTGCTATCAATCATTTTCAAGCCTTATCTGCTGCGCTGTCGGCTACTGTTGGCTTAGGCAATATCGGTGGCGTTGCGCTTGCCATCGCTTTGGGTGGGCCGGGAGCGGTCTTCTGGATGTGGATTATCGGCCTGTTTGGCATGGCCACCAAGTTGGTGGAAGTCACATTGTCGATGCTCTATCGCAATACTGACGACCCTAAGAACCCGCATGGCGGCCCTATGTGGGTTGTTGCCGAGGGTTTAAAGCTCAAAGGTCCTGGCTGGGCAAAAGTAGGGCGAGTGATCGGCATCATATTCTGTATCACAACGCTCATCATGTGCATGGCCGGCGGCAACATGTTTCAAGCCTGGAATGTCGGCGAAATCACTCAAACCTACTTTGGTGTCCCCAGCCTTGTTTGCGGTGGCATTCTCGTGGTTATTGTCGGCACGACTATTCTAGGCGGCATCACTCGTATTGGCGCGATTGCAGGGCGACTGGTTCCGGGCATGCTCTCCTTATATTTGATTGCATCCTTTTTCGTTATTGCCGTTAACTTTGACCAGATTCCAGCTATGTTCGCCATGATTATCCGGGGCGCCTTTGGGTCGATGGAAGCCAGTGGTGCTTTCATTGGCGGTACATTCGGCTATGCCTTTTTGTTTGGTATGAAACGCGCACTATTTTCCAGCGAGGCGGGCATGGGGTCATCACCCATTGCGCACTCTGCTGCGAAAACCAAAGAACCAGTGCGTGAGGGTGTGGTTGCCGGCTTAGAGCCATTCATTGATACCATCGTTGTTTGCACCTTGACCTCATTGGTCATTCTAAGCACTGGTGTATGGCAGCGCGGGGCAGAAGGAGCGTTACCCGATGCAACCGGGTTTGTGCAAACCGAGACAGGACAATGGACGCTGAACAGCGGTGAAGTATCCGATCGGAATACCGATACCTGGAGCAACAACCAGCAAATTTTTGTGCTCTTTGAAGGTGATGCAAACGTCGGCAGTGGCAACAACCTGCATCGGCTCGATGGACTAGTCGCCGCAAAGGAAGATGGCTCCCTTAGCATTCAATGGGATTCTGTTAGTAGCGACATCAAACCTGAGTTAAGCGACAGAGGCGTTTATGCGAGCTACGTGGGCGCGACACTTACCGCAAAAGCTTTCGATACGGTTTTACCCGGCCTTGGCAAATGGCTGGTCACTATCGCGGTATGGCTATTCGCCATCAGTACCATGATTTCCTGGAGCTACTATGGTGAACAGGCCATGGTATTTCTAGCAGGCGAGCGATCTGTGCTGGCATACAAATTTGTATTTTGCTTGTTGATCTTGGTAGCCACAGCGGGCCTTTTACGCACCGATGCCGAACTCGACAACCTCAGTAGCTTCGGATCGGGTGTCATGCTGATCGCAAACTTGCCGATCATGTGGATATTTGGTGGCCAGGCTATTCGCGCCTACAAAGATTACATACGCAGGCTTAATACCGGCAGGGTTGGTGATGATCATGAGCCGCCATCAATTCAAGACCTGATTAGCGGCAAAGACGTTCTGTAAGCCATCGCATTAGGCTCAGCCAAGCGCAAATAGCAGCAACCATGGCAGAGTGATGAAACTAATTGCTGTCGAGACAACTATCGCGCCGGCGATATCGTCTGCGTCCCTGTCGTATCTGGCCGCAAACAGAAAATTGAAAACGGCAACGGGCATGCTGGCTTCAATGAGCACCACTCCACGAAGAGCACCCTCCAGCTCCAGCCACCACACCACGAGCAAGCCCGCAGATATGCCAAGAACAAAGCGCATTGCCGTCAAGCCTATCGCGGGACCCAGCCGTGACACCTTGAACGTTGCGAGCGAATAGCCCATGGCAATAAGCATCAGCGGCAGCGTAATACCACCGACCAGTTCCACTGTATTGCTCAATGCCGATGGCATCGTGGTCTGCGTCTGTAGCAACAACAAACCAAGCAAGGCCGAATAGATAATCGGCGTCGTTAGCAACGTGCGCCATGCTGCTTGCCTACCTTGAATCATCGGACCAGCGACAAACTGAATGGTTGATGCCGCTATATAGAACCCAATGGCGAGGCCAAGCCCTTCCTCACCAAACGCGAATGCGCAAAGTGGCACACCGAGATTGCCCATATTGCCAAACATAACCGGGGGCAGATAACTGCGGACTGGCTGACCGGACAAACGAAGTAGGGCAGCGCCAACCACCGTACAAAACCCGATCAACCCCACCGCAATCCAAAAACTCAGGTAAAACTGAGATGTACCTGCGGACAAACTGGTCATGCCATCGAGCACCAGGCACGGCGCTCCGACATTCATCACTATGCGGGTAAGAAAATCACGCTCAAATGGGTAGGGGGTTCGCGCCCATACATAACCAACCAGCACACAGAGCAGAACAGGGATTATGATTGGCAGCAATTGCGTGTACATTTAGCACTCAGGTTTTTTCGATTCGGGTTCCACTACTATGACAGAAGCGACACAAAAAGCAGTGACAGGCTTCGGCAGAGGGCGTAAGTTCTTTCATTGGACCATCTTGCTGTTTCTGCTGTTTCAAATACCTTTGGGCCTTTACATGACAGACCTGCCAATCGGTATAGACAAACTGGAAAAATACTCGCTGCACAAAGCTGTAGGTTTTACTATCTTTCTACTCGCTGTCTCGCGACTCGCTTGGGCAGCCGCATCCAAACGACCCCCATTGCCCTCAACAACACCATTCTATGAAAAGGCCTTGGTAAAAGTACTACAAGCCATACTCTATATCGTTATATGCCTTATGCCCCTATCCGGCTGGATCATGTCATCTGCCGCCGGTTTACCGGTCAGCATATTCGGACTGTTTTCGCTGCCCGGCCTGATAGAACCAAATAAGGATTTGGTTGAGGGCTTCGCCAGAATGCATGAACAACAATCATGGATTCTATTCGGAGCCATTGGCCTGCACTTTATCGGCGCACTGCGCCATCACTTCCTGCTGAAGGATGACACGCTTACCAACATGCTACCGGGTAAATATAAATGAGGTCGTCACTTTCAAGCCTGTTGCTTGTTAGCG
>CBDTTT010000189.1:0-4164 GCA_965363345.1 uncultured Chromatiales bacterium | reverse complement strand
AACCTACTGGGAGAAATTTCAGAACCGCTTCTATGTGGCCGGTGATAGTGCGCATACCGACAAGCATGGTAATTTTTGGATAATGGGGCGCATTGATGATGTCCTTAACGTTTCGGGTCACAGGCTTGGCACGATGGAAGTTGAGTCGGCGCTGGTTTCGAATGAGAAAGTGGTGGAGGCTGCGGTCGTTGGCCGGCCGCATGACATTAAGGGTGAGGCGATCTTTGCATATGTGGTGACCCTTGGCGCCCGACCAACCGGTGACGAAGCTAAAGCCCTGGTCAAAGAGTTACGCGAATGGGTGAGCCATGAAGTCGGGGCTATTGCCAAGCCCGACAATATTCGGTTTGCTGACAGTCTGCCAAAAACACGGTCCGGTAAGATCATGCGCCGGCTGTTGCGAACGATCGCTGCAGGCGAAGAGGTTACTCAGGATACCTCGACACTTGAGGATGCGGGTATTCTGGAACAGCTACGTGGCGAAGATTAGCCGTAGATATTCAGATGCAAACCTTCGGGTGAAGTCATAGAGATTTCATCGCCGCGTTTTTTATATAGCAGGTTTTCCTTCTCGAGCATGTGCCGCAGTGGCTCTTTGTCTGTGCACAAAAAATTGAGTTGTGGTGCTGAGCGACCTTGCTGTAACAGTATCGTCATGCCCGGAAGCAATAGTTCGATCGCATCGTCTGCTTCGATTTCATGACTGTCAAACCCGCCTTGCTCCCAGAACTGCGAGGCATCATCGGGGTATCTGGCGGCTAAGCCAAGATTGCGCAGTTGCCCGGTTAGCGGAATGGTTTCACATTCAGTCGGCGAGAATGTTCTGGCCTCGATTAAGCGCACTTGAAACCCATCAGGGTCATGGAGCACGAGTTCGTGAAAACGCTCATCGCCCTGATACACCTCGTCAACTTCAGTTCCGAGCTCTTGTAACTTCGGCAGATGTCGGGTGAGTTCGGGCCTAACAAAGGTGAGGCAGGTCTCATCGATGCCCGCACTGTGCAGCCCGATATAGATTCTGCCGTCGGTGACTACGGCGTAGTGATGATCGTAGATGTCGCCGGTCGGGCACTCGTGAAATCCCAGTAGTCGATACCAGGCGAGCGATTCCTGAATGTCCCCGGCGGGTACACTAATTTCGAGAAAACGACCAAATAAGCTCATGCCAAATACACAATTGTTCTAAAGAGCTGCAGATAATGCCATACATAGGGGCTGCGAAAAGGTTAGCTAGCGCACAGAACGAGAGCATGCTGGAGTATGCCGACACGCCTGAAGCCAAAGGCCTTATGACAGACCGCGTCGGTATCCGGCAGCGCAGCCGACCGGTTGGGCAAAAGTAGTTAGGCGGCTAGGCCTCTGGCTTGGCGCTGTCGCCTCTATGATGCTGCTCAAACAAGACGTTTGAGCCGACGCCCCACTGGGTGATGCTGTTTACGACATCCATCATTTTTACGTCTAATCGCCGCACGCGGGCGGGATCGACATAGTAGAGCTGCCCTACCGTAGCGACGGGAATCGCCGGCACAAATATAGCCAGCTTGCCATCGGATAATTCCTCTACCTGAAAGCCAAGGACCCAGGCATCGGAACCATATAGGTCAGCCATCACCGGCTGCGCGTCATCTGTTTTGATGCCGGCAAACTGTGCGGTCAGGTTCTGAACCATGCCATACATAGGAACATTGCTTGTCAGAAAGCGGTTAATGGATTCGGAGATGCGCTTGCCTGGTGCTGTGATCAGCAGCAATCCTGTGATAAAGCAAAGCGATACGATCAGCAGAAAGGCAACGCCAGTGAGAATCATTGGATCCCCTAGCCAGCCAAACCCCTCATAGGTTTCTTCGAGCTTAGAGCCCAATGCCATGACCGTCTGCAGCAGCGAGCCGATTGCGAATATGACTATAGCCAGAGGCACGATCACAATGAGTCCACCGACAGCGGTGGCTTTTATAAACTGGCCGAGGTTTTTCATTGTTAAATCCCCTTTTGTTAAGCTCTGCACAGGTACGGTTATCTGTTTACTCGAACAGTATTTTACAACTATATACGGTAATGTGAGTTATTGACCGGATTGATGGGAACCCGATGGCATATGGCTGAGAATGAACAGCAACAGCAAGAACAGCGCGCACTTAAACTGTCGGTTGTTGGTGCCCTTGTCATGGCTGTTTCCGGCCTGTTCTTTTTCTTTCTGACGGGCTCCGAAGCGATTCTTCTCGATGGTGTTTTTTCGGGAATTGGTTTCGTTTTATCTCTATTGACCCTCAAGGTCGCTGAGCTTGTTAGGCGCCCTGATGATGAACATTTCCATTTTGGTTACGCCCACTTCGGGCCGATGCTCAATGTGGTTAAGTCTCTGTTGATGGTGGTGCTATGTGTTGTTGCAGCAGCGTCAGGGATCGAAGCTCTCGCATCGGGTGGCAGGGAGCTGCAGGCCGGTATAGCCGTGATCTATGGCGCTATTGCGATGATTTCCTGTGCCGTTCTGGCAGTGGTTTTTCGGCGGGCAGCTAAGCGCACCAACAGTGTCCTGGTGACGGTGGATGCCGAGTCCTGGTACATCGACACGTTGATGTCAGCAGCCGTTTTCCTCGCATTTTCAGTCGGTTACTTCATTCAGGGCACGGACTTCGCGCAGTACAGCAATTACGTTGATCCAGCATTGGTATTGCTTATTGTGATCGTTGCAGTGCCTGCACCGCTTAGAATCTTGCGCGACAATCTGGCCGATCTTATCGGCTATGCACCGGACCCTGAGTTACTCGAGAAATTGGATCGGCTCTTCAATGAAGCTATGCAAGAGCATCCGGTGGCTGACTATCGCATCAGAGTAATGAAGCTTGGCGGTACCCTGAACATACTCATACATGTGCAACTGGCCGAGGGTTTCCTGTTTAGTGATGTCGTGGCTTTGGATATCATTCGCGACAAGGTCGCCAAGAGTTACTCAGGATTGGGCGATGCAAATGTGCTTGATATTCTATTTGTCGGAGACATGCGTTTTTCTGTATAGAGTGATTGTAAATAATTGTATTCTTGATTGAGCGGAGAGATTTGATAGTGAGCTTTTTACGAATCGCCATGATGGCAATATTATTTGCTGCGGCTAGCATTGGTTCTGCATCTGCAGAGCAGGCTTCTGCAGATGCAGATCAGGTTGCCGACGTCGATGCCAAACAACTGGTACGTGAGGCCTGGGATTACTTCCGGGGGCAGTCTTCCTCAGCTGAAATGACAATGACTATTCATCGTGTTGATTGGGAACGCACCATGTCAATGCAGAGTTACACCAAAGGCGAGAAGAAGTCTTTGGTCAGGGTGGTAGCTCCCAAAAAAGATAAGGGTAATGGCACCCTTATGAACGACAAAAACATGTGGAGCTATTCGCCTAAGGTTAACCGCGTCATCAAGGTGCCTTCTTCTATGATGGGGCAAAGCTGGATGGGCTCGGATTTTTCTAATAAGGACGTGTCGCGTGCCGACGATATCGTCGACTCATATACTCATACGCTACTGGATACCCGTCAGGAAGAAGGGCTTACTATCTATACGGTTCAGTCGGTGCCGCTTGAGGACGCCGCAGTGGTTTGGGGGCGTGAGGTGATTGAGGTTCGTGAAGACTATCTTATGCTGAGTCATCGTTTCTATGATCAGGACGATGCATTAGTGAAAGAGCAGAACACTCTTGAAATTAAAGAGATGGGTGGTCGCTTAACAGCAACCAAGCAGCGTATGCATAAGGTGGATAGTCCTGATGAGTGGACAGAGATTGTGGTGAGCGATGTGGCTTACGATGCCGACTTGGATGACAATCTGTTCACGCTGTCCAATTTGCGTAATCCACGAGACTAGAACCGGAAGTTAATTCAGATATGAATCTAACCTTTAAGTTGGCATGGCGTAATCTGTGGCGACAGCCGCGGCGAACCTGGCTCACAACCGGTGCGATGGTCTTCTCCAATATTTTGCTAGTGTTTATGATTTCGCTGCAGTTAGGCATGTATCGGATGATGATTGACAACACGCTGCAGGCATTTACGGGTCACATGCAGGTGCAGGCTCCCGGGTATCAGGAAGACAAGAAAATGCGTTTTACATTGCCCGCAGCTGCATCTTTGGCGAGCGAGCTGCGCGTTGCCACGGGGCTCGATACGATTGGTG
>CBDTTT010000188.1:0-4165 GCA_965363345.1 uncultured Chromatiales bacterium | reverse complement strand
GAGGGTCGCTTGCTAGCCGAGACAGGCTTTGCACTAACGTCATCGGCGATATCCTGATCGAACTCAGCCGCTGGGCTTAGACGCGCCCGCACTGACTCCACAGCGTTATCAATCCACGCACGACGCCAAATTGTCGTCTCGTTAGTGATTTTAGGTTCTCTGTGACGGGAGCCTGACATCATATTTTCCAATCGGGTTTTATCCAAAATCGTTAATCCAAAACCGTAGTCATAGGTAGCAACTAAATCAGTCGCCAAATAAATTAGTCGAGCGTTTCCCAGTCGCGACGAACTTTTTCCGCCCAACTGCGATAGCCCTTCCAACTAAATAGTGCGGCATCAGGAAGACTGCGCTGCTGCTCGGGTGCCTGAACCTTAGTTAGCCAGTTCTTGTAAGCATCCCAACTTGCTACGTCACCACCTTTACCAACTGCTGCGGGTCGACTTGCTTTGCCACTGGCGCGTGCAAGACGTTTCTCGTAACCAACTGAAGTTCTATCTGCATAGCGATGGTTTTTATATTCGCTCATATCGTCTTCCTCCAAATTTCCTGGAATTAAGACTACGCGCGGCCAACAAACAGGGCTAGGAACTAGGTCACAAGCACGGCGATTTAACACTTCAATTATTCAGCGACAGGGGTCACAGTTTTTACAATCCGTCGTTTTATAAATAGAAATTCGCAACAAACAATCGATGCTAAGAGTCAGAAAAGCTCTCAAGGAACAATGCTAATAGGTGTATCCAATGTTGTTAGCCGCCAGACATTAACCATGTCTGTGTTTGACACGGCAATACAACCGTCAGTCCAGTCGACACTGGCATAGTATTGACGATCATGCCTCGGCTCGTTTGGATGCCCGTGAATCATGATCTGACCACCCGGGCTTGCCCCTATTTTTTCTGCCTGCAAACGGTCTGAAGTGTTGGGATAGGACACCTGTATAGAAAGGAAATAGCGGCTATCATTGTTTCGCCGGTCCAGCACGTACTCTCCCTCCGGAGTACGGAAATCACCTTCTTTCTGCTTATCGCCGTTCGGCCGCAATCCCAACGATACCGGGATTTCCTGCAATACCTTGCCTGAGTTCATCAGGTACAGTTTACGCTCAGACTTAACAACAATTACGCGATCTGCGAACTCGGTCGCATGCACTGCTGCAGAGCCCATCACAAATAGCATCAATAATAAGGCCAATCTACGCATCAACATCTACCCGTTCTATCTTGGGAAACAATATAACTGTCCCCTGTCGAATCCGGTTAAAATCAAGATCAGGATTGTATTGTCGTAACAACCACTCAGGAACCTTGTAGTTCTTCCGGTTTAACAACCAGACCGATTCGCCACGTCGAAGTTTATGCTGTTGAGTATCAACAATTCGGTACTGCACAAAGAATGCTTCCTGCAGCTCCTTATGAAACTGCACCCGACGATTAGTAAACTCAGTAACCGCCACCTTCGAAAAACCAAGTCTCACGCGCTTACCAATCACCAATGGCTGGCCATACTTATAACCATTTAGGTTTCGTAGTGATTGAGTCGATACCCCTAACCAGTCTGCATAATGCCCCATCGTCTCCATGGACTGAACTTCAACCGTCCCATCTGGCGCTACTTCATAGTTACTCGGATCAACCGTCGAAACCGAGGCACCTTCAATATCCATTTCTGCAGGCGCCATATCAGGCAATGACAATGACTCAGTTTCAGGCTCTGACATCGCAGACTCAATTTCTGTGACGACAAGCTGATCGGGACTCATTTCTGCGGCTGCCACTACTGGCTCCGGAGCCGGTTTCTGCTGAATCAGCAGCTTCTGACCAGCATAAATACGATTGCCATCACCGAGCTTATTAACCCTGATCAAATGTGAACGGGTGGTGCCGGCACGCGCAGCTATGTCTCCGAGCGTATCACCTGATTTCACCACGTACTCATCTAAAATAATTGTACCCTGCTGGTCGGTATAGGGCAGACGTAACACCTGCCCGACCTTAATAAAATTGCTGCTACCCAGGCTATTTAGGGCAACCAGTTCTCGCACACTCGTTTTATAGCGAACCGCAATGACCGACAAGCTGTCGCCGCGTCCGACCTTGTGATACAAATCCGGCGTCTGTCCCGTGTACAAATCATTGGCCGGAATTCCGGCAAAAATGGTATCCGGATTCATATCCTGCTGGTAGGGCAATCGCAACCGATAACCCTTAGGCACATATTTGTTTCCCTCAGTGACTGAGGGCATCAACGCCGGGTTGTACCGTCGCAATGCAGATTCGGAGATACCAAAGCTACGGGACAGCGTATCGAGCTCTACATAGGCCGGTAGCTTCACAACCAGATCATTTGCCGGAGGATTAAGCTTCACGTCACCAAAATACTCGGGGTAGTTACTATCGACCGCAGATGCAGCAAGAAAAGCGACATAGAAGTTGCGCGAGGCAAAACCAAAGCGTTTGCCACTGTAGTTATGCACAACTGCCTGTATCTCATCGGTACCAAGCTGCTTAACCGCACGGCGCATACCGCCTACACCATGATTGTAGGCCGTAATCGCCAACGGCCAGGAATTAAGGATTGAGTGGTTATAGCTCAGCAATTGAGCCGCGGCATCACTTGAAACGAATGGGTCGCGACGCTCATCGACCACATGGTCAATCTGCATAAAGCGACGACCGGTAGAGCGGGTGAACTGCCACAAACCAGTAGCGCCCACACTCGACCCGGCTTTAGGATTAAACGATGACTCAACATGGGGTAACGCCACCAGCTGCTCGGGCACACTCTGAGCGCTTAGCTGCGTTTGAATATAATCCCGCCAATTCCCCGAGCGAACTAAGCCCTGTACAAAGCGATCTGACAAGCCGCCCTGAAACCGAACCCGTCTTGATGCCTGACGCAACTCATCATTGCTTACATTTTCGGGCCACAATGCCAGTACCCGCTGCTGCTCGGCATTGAGTTTGCTGCGATCTCCATCCGCAATCTCGAGCAGAATCTGTCGATACTTTTTGCGCACGGTCTCAGATACGCGTTTCTGCCGTGACCAACTGGCATTCGGTGGTATCTGTGCGACTTCGTAAACAACATTGAGATAACGATTGTCATGCACCAGAGCCTGGTCACTAGGGATCTCAGCAAAAACTCGCGTCCAAAATTGTACTTCGGGTTCCAGTTCTACCGGACGCGGCAAATCATCCGCATACGCGGTAGGCAATGCGACTACAGAGAGAACCAGCAGTAGGATTTGTGCGGGCAGGGAAAACTTCACTGTGACATCCGTTTCAATACAGTGCGATACGTAAGGCATATTCAACATAAGTGCCTTCAGAGTCACGATAGTCACTCAAAGCGACTATAGATTTCAAGCCTACAGGCATAGGAATCCATAACAAGGCGGCATCTGTATCGCTCAGAGATGCGAAACCAGAAGCATTCCCATACTATGCACCCATGAATGAGGCGCCCCAATCACTTTGGCATTTTTGGCAACCACGCTATTGGCCGCTGTGGCTCGGACTTGGTTTGCTCAGGATAATCGTCTTATTTCCGCAAAAAATGCGCATGAAAATGGGTGCCCTACTCGGCAAGATAACCTATCTGGTAGCCGGTGAAAGGACGTTTGTTGCGCAACGGAATATTGAATTGTGCTTCCCCGACTTAAGCCCCGAAGAACAGCTTGCACTGACTCATAAGCACTTTGAGTCTTTGGGAAAACTGGGTATAGAAATGGGAATGGGCTGGTGGATCAGCGACAAGGAAGCTGAGGAACTCTTTGTTATAGAAGGCATGGAGAACCTTGAAGAGGCCATGCGCAGAGATAAAGGCATTTTATTGCTCTGCGGACACTTTGCCGGGGTTGAACTAAGTGGGCGCCATATGAAAGACAAACTGCCATCGATGGCGGCTATGTATCGACCCAATAAAAACCCGTTGCTCAACGCATTCATGCTGCGCAGTCGCGCTGCATCTACTGACGAATTGATTACCAAAGACAGCGTCAGACAATTGCTGCGCGCGATGAGAAACAAAAAAGCGATTTGGTATGCGCCGGATCAGGCCTATACCGGCAAGAACGCTGTCCTAGTTGATTTTTGTGGTGTACCGGCCATGTGTAACCCGGCAACCACACAGCTACTAAAAACGGGCGGTGCCTCACTAT
>CBDTTT010000187.1:0-4166 GCA_965363345.1 uncultured Chromatiales bacterium | reverse complement strand
GAATTTGTGCAGCTTAAACTGGCTGATATTGCAGCTGACGTAGAAGTCGATGATGAGATGCTGCAGGCTTACTATGAAGAAAATATTGGTCGCTTCCGCAGCGAAACAGAGCGGAAGTCGAGCCACATACTTGTTTCTATCGAAGAGCAGAACGACACCGAAGCACTCGAGATTGCAAATGATTTGCTGAGTCGTATTAATGCTGGTGAAGATTTTACCGTCCTTGCTACAGAGTTTTCTGCCGATCCGGGTTCGGCTGCAGTTGGTGGTGATTTGGGCTGGAGTTCTTCCGGTGTGTTTGTTCCCGAGTTTGAAGCCGCGTTGTTTGAACTGCAGCAGGGAGAAGTTTCTGCTCCGGTCAAGACTCAGTTCGGATACCACTTAATAAAGCTTGTTGATATTCGAGAAGGCGCTGAACAGCCGTTGGATGCCGTGCGTGAGGAATTGCTTGCAGATTTGTCGCGTGATGAAGCCGAAAATCGTTTTTATCAGCAATCAGAACGTCTTGATGACCTTGCTCTGGAGAGTCTTGATGGCTTGGCTCCTGTCGCTGAAGATATGGATCTGGAGCTCATTGTTGTTAATGATGTGAGCCGTGCCGGCGCTGTTGTAGGCTTGCCTGTTAGCGCGCCTTTGATTAGTGCCTTGTTCAGTCTCGAGGTATTAGAAGACGGTGAAAATACACCCGTTATTGAGATTGAGCCCGGACACGTTGTGGTTGCGCGTGTTACAGCGCATGACATGCCTACAGTCAGGCCATTGGCTGAGGTTAGTGATGCTATCCGGAGCTTTCTGATGCGTCAGGAAGCAGCAGCAGTAGCAGCTGAGAAGGGCGCTGCTGCACTCGCAGAGCTTGAGGCGGGTGCTGGTATAGCTGCAGTGGCACAAGCCGCAGGCGTTGAAGTGCAGTCTCAGCAGGCCGTTGCTAGGGGCTCCAGCGATATTTCCGGAGAATTGCTGCAAGCAGTCTTTGCTGCTCCGAAACCTGGTTCATCTCCTGCACTTCAGCAAGTCATGTTGCCGGATGGCAGCGTTATCGTTGCTCAGGTCGATTCAGTTACGCCCGGTAAGCCTGAAGAATTGCCCCGCCGTGATCGCGATGCTCGTAAAGCTCAACTGGAGCAAATGGTGGGACAGTCACACGTTGCCGCGCTGGTGCAGAATCTGCGTGACACTGCCAGTGTCAGAATTTTTGATGATGTGTTACAGGATTCCGAAGCGCTTTAATTTGTTCATTCGTTAACTCATTTTTAATAGAGCCTACCCATCTTCAAACTTAAACTTCATTGGCAAATTCTGATAGCGATTGTGCTCGCTGCAATTGCTGGGTCTTTGGCCGGTGAGGACGGTGGTGTCTTTGGCCTGCGCTTTTATGCGGTGTTCGATTTTGTCGGCACGCTGTTTATCAATGCGTTAAAGATGCTGATCGTACCGTTGATTGCATCCTCGATTATTGTTGGGGTTGCCAATATAGGGTCTTCAAAACACCTCGGCAGCATCGGTGGTAAGACTTTTGCGTTTTATGCGTTAACCACGCTGGCATCAATTATGGTCGGCTTGCTGGTTATTAACCTGGTGCAGCCGGGCTTGGTGGATGGCGAGCCTGCTCGTGAACTGCTGGCGCTGGATGTCGACACCAGCAGTGTTGCTGAGAAAGTGGGTGACCGCGGTGTCGGCGATGTAGTTGATATCTTCCTCAGGGCGGTGCCGGCAAACATCGTTGATGCTGCCGCAAAGGGTGAGATGCTGGGGCTGATCGTCTTCTGTTTGTTGTTCGGGTATTTCATGGCTCATATCGACCATGAATACGCAGAGCCTATGTTTAAGTTCTGGAATGGCATGTTCCAGATCATGATGAAGATGACCGAATGGATCATGACGTTTGCGCCTATCGGTGTTTTCGGTCTGGTTGCCCGGGTTGTCGCGAAAACCGGCTTTGAGGCTGCAGGGGCATTGCTGACCTTTAGTCTGTGTGTGCTGGCAGCATTGGCCATTCATGCATTTATTACGCTGCCGTTGCTGTTGAAAACAATCGCCCGTGTGTCTCCTCAGCGACTTTTTCGTGCGATGTCCCCAGCATTGTTAACGGCTTTCTCAACCGCATCATCATCGGCAACCTTGCCTGTAACGATGGAGTGCGTCGAGAAAGAGGCGGGGGGATCAAATAAAATTAGCAGTTTTGTCTTACCGCTTGGCGCCACGGTCAACATGAATGGCACCGCGTTATACGAGTGTTCTGCCGCTTTGTTTTTGGCGCAGGCCTACGGACTTGAGATTAGCCTGACAACACAATTTTTGGTGGTGGTGATCGCACTGGTTACATCGATTGGTGTTGCGGGTATACCGTCGGCATCGCTGGTTGCTATAGCGATCATCTTAGCGGCGATAGGGCTGCCTGTAGAGGCGATAGGGGTGTTGTTTGTCTTTGACCGTGTGCTTGATATGGCGCGCACCTCGGTCAACGTTCTGGGCGATGCTTGTTGTGCGGTTATTGTTGCCAGCCTCGATGGTGAAAAGGGTATTTTGCAGGATAAACCAGAATATTCCTGATTCATCTCCTCAGAAAATTTTGGTAGATATAAAAAAGGCGCAGATGAATCTGCGCCTTTTTTGTGTGTTGCTTAGAGCTTTTATTTAGACAGGCGTAGTGCCGACCTGAGGCGTGCCTACGGTGCTGTAGCCGTTGTCTACCATCATGACTTCGCCTGTGATACCGCTGGCCAGGTCTGAACACATAAACGCAGCTGCATTGCCCACTTCTTGAATCGTAATGTTACGTTTCAATGGACTGCCTTCGGCACCCATCTGCAGCATTTTTCTGAAGTTACCAACACCCGAAGATGCCAGTGTTCTGATCGGCCCGGCAGAGATAGCATTGACCCGAATACCGATTTCGCCTGTCGCTGCGGCCATGAAGCGCACATTGGCTTCCAGACTGGCTTTTGCAGGGCCCATGACGTTGTACTGCGGGATAGAGCGGATGGCACCCAGATAACTGAGGGTGAGCATTGCGCTGCCCGGGGGCATCATGTGGCGAGCCACCTTAGCCATGGCTGCAAAGCTATAGCTGCTGATGTCGTGGGCTATGTTTGAACCTTCACGGGTAACGCAATCGAGATAATTACCATCAAGCTGACCTGCGGGAGCATAGCCAATGGAATGAACCATGGCATCGAAGTAGTCCCAGCGTTGCTTGAGCAGCTCGAACGCGGCATCAATTTCGGCGTCATCGGAGACATCCATCGGTATAACGATGTCGGAACCGAGCTCAGCAGCCATTGCCGTAACTCTTTCGCCCAGCTTTTCACCCTGATAAGTGAAGGCCAGCTCTGCGCCTTGCTCGCGCATCGCTGAGGCAACGCCCCATGCAATTGAGCGTTTGCTCGCCAGGCCTGCGATCAGGCACCTTTTTCCGTCCAGAAAACCCATGTTTGTTCCTTAAGTAGGTTGTTTTTGCCCAAGGTATATCCCCTTAGTTTAGCGCGCTATGCAGCATAGTTGGAGTACTTATTGTGCTCTCAGTTATAGTTGTTACTTCTTTGGAATGTGAAAAGCGGGCAAGTTGTGAGTATTGAATGGCTGAATGAGCCCCGCGGCAAGGGATTGCTCTGGGAAGAAACCCGAATCGTCAGCAAGGTGCTTGACGAGGTATTTGGCGACTATTTGTTGCAGATAGGCGCTTGGGGGGCTCCCGATCAATTTCTCAAAGCGGCCAGAACACGCAGCAGCTACTTGATTTCGACAGCCGAGTTCGAGCAGCCATCGATTGTTAGCTCTTCAGAAAATCTTGGTATTGCCTCGGATTCAATTGATGCGGTTTTGTTGCCGCACATGCTTGAGACTGCGCATGATCCGCATCAGCTACTTCGGGAGGTCGACAGGATACTCCGTCCCGAAGGCCACCTAATTGTGCTTGGCTTTAATTCACCCGGGTGGTGGCCGTTACGGCAGAAACTATCGGATGGCGGATTTCTTCCGGGCATCGATCAGTTTGTTAGCGAGCAACGTTTAGAGGACTGGCTGCAACTGCTCGGGTTTAATACGCTGCAAACCCAATTTTATCATCCGGCAAAGTCTGTTGACCGCTTGGCTGCAAATTCATCGAGCGGTATTCAGGAAAATGACACGCTTGTTACCAGTGGTTGGTGGCGGCAACAATTGCTGCG
>CBDTTT010000186.1:0-4215 GCA_965363345.1 uncultured Chromatiales bacterium | reverse complement strand
GGCTCCTAGGGCTTTGCGGATGCCGATTTCGCGGGTTCGCTCAGTAACGGTCACCAGCATGATATTCATGATGCCAATGCCGCCGACAATTAGGCTGATGCCGGCTATACCGGCAAGCAGATAAGAGAATATCTTTGCCGCTTCCCCCTGAATGTTCAGAAATTCCTTGCGGTCTGATAGTGAAAAATCATTTTTGCCGCCTGGAATAATTTTGTGCTCACGCCGCAGAACTCGCTCGACGTCGATCATCGCTGTTCCGATTGTCACATTCGGAGCAATTTGCACGCTAATTGAGTCAATGGTGTCTTTGCCTGCTATACGATACTGGGCTGTTGCCAGCGGCACCCAGACGTTTTCGTCAGGGTTTCTGAAACCAGCCGAGCCCTTTTCTTCAAGAATTCCGATGACCTCAAAGGATGTGCCTTCAATATTGAGATTCTGTCCGATAAGCATTGCAGGATCTTTTTCAAAAACAGCGGGTACTCCGCCGCCGAGAACGGCCACGCGCTTTTTGCCAGCGTTATCACCGGCGCTAAACAAACGCCCGTAAAGCAGTGTGTATTTTCCTACTTCCCCGAAGTTGGGCGTTGCGCCTACGATGGATAGGCTGCGGTTGGCGTTGCCTAATTTGATTTGCTTCCGCAGCGAAACTTCAGGCACAACCGCAGTTACCGAATTAACATCGCTGGCAATCGCTTCGGCATCACTAACTTTTAGGCTGCTATCAGAACTGGCTACACCCCGGTGCATCATTTGACCGGTGCGAACCGAAACTACTTTGCCGCCCAGGCTATCGATTTGATCATTGATAGCTTTTTGAGCACCCGTCCCGAGAGCGACCATCGTAATAACCGCCGAGACACCGATAATGATGCCGAGCATCGTTAAAAAAGCACGAAAAAAGTTCGCTCGTATGGACTGACCTGCAATACGGAACATCTCGAGTATTAGCATGACTTATTTCTTCTTCTCTTTGTCTTTATCTTTGCCTTTCATTCCCGGCACGCCACCAAAGTTACCCATCATTTTCCGGAATCGCTCCTGAGACTCGATAAGGCCGGTGCTGGGCAGCATGACAATGGTGTCACCCTTGCTCACGCCACTAATGATTTCGCTGTAATCAAGGTCGGTGATGCCGGTGGTGACATAGACAGGCCTGAAACCGTCGCTTTCCTCAAGCAGCAACCAGTATTCGTTGCCGAAACGATAGCCACCTTCGCTGGGCTTAGTATCAGCCTGTTGAGTTGAAGAATTGCTCAGTTGCTCTCTAATCCAGTCTTGCTCAAGCCCGAGATAACTCTCAGCAGCAGAGATGTCCCGCATCGTACGCAGTGCCATAGTAGGCACGGCAGGAATGTCGATACTGCTCGCAATATTGACGTTTACTTCTGCATTCATGCCGGGTCGGAGCAGGCCTTCTGTATTGTCGATAGTAACCAGAGCGGAGAACATTGTTACTGCTTGGTCTTCTTCTGCTTTGGGTTCTATCTTTAGTACCTTGCCTTGGAAGGGCTGGTTTGGGTATGCCGCTACCGTCACCATGGCCGGTTGACCAGGAATTATCTTGCCGATATCTGTTTCATCTACCAGTGCGCGAACCTGCACTGAACTTAAATCAGCCATTTTTAATAGTACCGTGCCACCGCCAACATCAGTCGTAGGGGATGAGATTACCTGTCCCTTTTCGACATTTTTTTCGATAACCGTGCCGCTAATGGGAGCTCTGACCTCAGTGTCATCCAATGCGATGCGGGCATTTTCAACAGCGACTTGTGAGCGCACTACTTCGGCTCGCGAATTGGCGTATTCCAATATGCTTTTTTCAAGATCAACTTTGTTAAGCGTCCCGGATTTGTGGAGTGTTTCGGCGCGTTCTTGTTGTGATTTGCCGATGTCCCGGCGGGCAATAGCAGCCTCAAGCTCAGCATCAGCCTGGTTCAACATGTTGCGTGGACTGCGTTTATCGATCTGTACCATCAGTCCACCGGCTTCAATGCTGACGCCGGTATCAGCGGCTATGGACAGTATTTCGCCCGATGCTTTCGATTTCACCTCTACCGTAGTTTCGGGCTCGATAATGCCTGCGGCCTCAACCGTAACGATGATGCTGCGCTGTTCTACCTGCGCGGTACCGTAGGTGCTTTTTTCCTCTGGTGGTTTGCCACAGGCTGTGAGTGATATCGCGATGGTAATCAGGATGATGAGTTGTTTCATTGTTGCTGAGCTTCCAGAGAATAGTTGTTGGAGTTAATGCCGGAGGTGGCGCTCATACGAGTATCTTTAGCGACTGCGCCATCAAGCAGATGGACCTCGCTCTCGGCATGAGCCGCGATATCCGCTTCATGAGTAACGAGAATAATGGTTTGACCATCGCTATGGAGTTTGTCGAATATCCCCATAATTTCGCGACCGGTACTGGAGTCAAGATTGCCGGTGGGTTCATCAGCCAGCAGGATGCTTGGTTCCGTAATAAGAGCGCGGGCAATCGCAACACGTTGTCTTTGGCCTCCCGACATCTCGGATGGTCTATGTTTCATTCTGCTGCCGAGTCCTACTGCTTCCAGCATGTCGGCCGACCGCTCAACACGTTCTTTCTTAGGGACGCCTTTGTAGATGAGTGGCAGCTCAACATTCTGCAAGGCGCTAGTTCTATTGAGGAGATTGAAGGTTTGAAATACGAAGCCGATTTCAGCATTGCGGATATGAGCGAGTTGATTGTCACGGAGCTTCGATACCAGCTGGTCATTAAGCCAGTACTCACCGCTAGTTGGCGAATCGAGGCAGCCAATAATGTTCATTAGCGTTGTTTTGCCAGAGCCAGATTGCCCCATAATGGCGACATATTCATTTCTGTTGATTTCCAGATCAACGCCACTAAGGGCATTAATGACTTCATCTCCCATGACATAGGAGCGATAGAGTTGATTGATACGAATGATGGGTTTATCGGACATGGTGCTCTTTCTTTGGGTTTCGGTTTGCAGTGCCTATTGTATTGAGTACGGCAAGACCAAAAGGTTCGCTATTTTTTTATTATATCGGGACTGATATCCCGGCAAGTAACGCTTTGTAACGAGGCTGGAAGCCCTCAGGCGGTTGCTAGTTGCGGCGCCAGTTATTGTAGGCGGCAGCTATGTTTAACAGCTTTTGCGGCAAATGGCGTTGTTGCCAGATACCCGCCGTATATTTGTTTGCTTCACCGTAGGTCGGGTACGGGTGAATTGTGGCGAGTATTTTGCGCAAACCCAGATTATGACGCATAGCCAGCGTGAACTCAGCGAGCAGCTCCGTCGCATGCGGCCCGATAATTGTTGCACCCAGGATCGTATCTTTGCCCGGTGGCGTCAGTACTTTGATAAAACCACGTGCTTCACTGTCAGCGATGGCACGATCCAGATCATCCAGTCCATAGATGTTGGTTTCATAAGGAATACCTTTTGCCAGCGCTTCTTTTTCATTTAAGCCGACACGGGCAATCTCAGGATCTGTAAACACACCGTGTGGAACGACCCGATAGTCGACGCGAAAGCTTTTAAAGGTGCCGAACAGAGCATTCACTGCGCAGTACCAAGCCTGATGTGCCGCAGCGTGGGTGAGCTGAAAAGGCCCTGCGACATCGCCGCAGGCATAGATGTTCGGATAGCGACTTTGCAAAAAATCATTTACCGGAACTGTGCCGTTCGCATTGAGTTCCAGCGCAATATTTTCAAGGCCTAGACCATCTGTATTGGCAACCCTTCCTGTCGCTACCAAGACTTTGTCGAAGGGTACTTCCAAAATGTTTCCTGATACGTTTTCGCATAGTGCCAGACCCTCTTTAAACTCGGTGGCTCTGTACCCGGTTATGACATTGATGCCATCCGCCACAAAACTTTCGGTGAGCGCTGCTGCAACGTCCGGGTCTTCCGGCATTAACAGGCGATCAGCTGCTTCAACAATAGTGACCTTGCTGCCCAGTCTTTGGAATGCCTGAGCAAGTTCACAGCCGATGAAGCCACCACCAAGTACAAGTAGGTTTTTGGGTAGCTCTTCGAGCTGCCAAAGTGTGTCGGAGGTGAGGCGACCACAACTATCCAAACCCGGGATAGGCGGAACAAAAGGTTTGCCTCCGGTAGCAATAACAATGCTGCGCGCCGAATACTCATGCCCATCGACTTCAACCGTCCATGGCGATGTAATGATCGCGTTGCCACTGACACAATCGACCCCTAAGCC
>CBDTTT010000185.1:0-4247 GCA_965363345.1 uncultured Chromatiales bacterium | reverse complement strand
GGTATACAAAATAGGTGCCTGAAAATCTTCGATATGAACCGGCATTTTAAGTACATGCACACCATCGCCATCCTCAAAATCAACATTCGGATCGGCAAACACAAACAGCTCACCACCGCGAGCCCGAACTTCCTGCAAATTGGACTTCAATTTCTCCAGCAAATCATCACTCGGTGCCACAGTAACGACGGGCATATCTTCATCAACCAAAGCGAGCGGGCCGTGTTTCAACTCGCCCGCAGGATAAGCCTCTGCATGAATGTATGAAATTTCTTTTAACTTTAATGCACCTTCCATAGCGACGGGATTCTGTGCCCCGCGCCCGAGGAATAGCGCATGCTGCCGGTCAGCAAAGTGCCCGGCCATTTTTTCAATCTTCGTATCAAGCGAAAGAATCTGTTCGATCATTGCCGGCAGCTCGAGCAGCTGTCCTGTCAGACGCTTCTGCTCTGCTTCAGGCATATCGTGATGCCGCGCCAGTGCCAACGTAAACAATGCAAACGCAACCAGCTGAGTTGTAAATGCTTTGGTCGAGGCAACGCCTATTTCAGGGCCTGCACGCGTCATGAGCACAAGATCAGATTCGCGGACCAGCGAACTCTCCGGCACATTGCAAATGGCCATCGTCGCTAAGTAGCCCTTCTTTTTTGCCGCACGAACTGCAGCCAAAGTATCCGCCGTCTCACCCGACTGAGAGACAGTCATAAACAAGCTATTCTTTGGCACTACAGCATTTCGATAGCGGTATTCGCTCGCTATCTCAACCGTGCAGGGCAGCTTGCAATATTCTTCAATCCAATAACGCGCGATGAGTCCTGCATGGTAACTAGTGCCACAAGCAACAATGTGCACAGTTTCAATATTATTAAGGATATCAGAGGCCTGTGGGCCAAAAACGGCATCGGGTACTTTGCCATCAGAGATACGCTCTGACAAAGTCTCTGCCAAGGCACGAGGCTGTTCATAGATCTCTTTAAGCATGTAGTGACGAAATTCACCACGCTCTACCGCATCAGACGACAACTCAGACTCGCTGACTTTTCGCTCTACCGGCTTGTTATCAGAATCGGTAACAACAATTGAATCGCGGGTAATAACCGCAACGTCACCTTCTTCAAGAAACATAAATTTACGCGTGACCGGGAGGAGCGCGGCAACATCAGAGGCGACGAAATTTTCGCCAAGACCCAAACCGATAACAACCGGGCAACCTTCGCGCGCGAGAATTAGCGTATCCGGCATTGTCGGGCTCATAACAACCAGTGCATAGGCACCTTCAAGTTCATCAACTGCATTACGCACGGCGGTTTCGAGCTCAGGCGTTTTCTGCAAATGCTGGTGAATCAAGTGGGCTATAACTTCGGTATCGGTATCACTGCTAAATTCGTAACCTGCGTCAATCAACCTGGCTTTAAGAAGTTCGTGGTTTTCGATAATGCCATTGTGAACAATCGCGACCGAGTCGTTCGACATATGCGGATGAGCATTTGCACGGCTAGGAACACCGTGTGTTGCCCAGCGGGTATGTGCAATACCAATTGGACCGTGAGCAGGGCGATTAACTAACTCGTCTTCAAGCTCGGCCACCTTGCCCATACGACGACGACGCTCCAGCTGATCGTTTTCGATAACAGCCAAACCCGCCGAATCATACCCACGGTACTCAAGACGACGCAGCCCCTCCATTAGAATAGGCACTACATTACGCTCGGCAACAGCTCCAACAATCCCACACATATTTGTTCCTTTGGCCGGCAGCTTATGCCGACTCCCCACTAAATCCTTTTAAGGGAGATATAAGCAATATTGGTAGTCTTTAAGACTATCTTTGATAGGGCTTTCTATCATCCTGATATGACATATTCTACTTTTCAGACATATGCCGGGATGCGACAGAAGTCGCATTCTGATCCGACCGCGCCGGGACATGAGTCTACTTAACCTTTTTAGGGCGTTTCCAGCCTGAAATCGTGCGGGTTTTGGCGCGCTCAAGGGTCAACTCTCCGGCCGGAGCATTGCCACCGATAGTAGAGCCTGCGCCAATAGTTGCACCTTCGCCCACAGTCACTGGAGCAACCAACTCAACGCCCGAGCCGATAAATGCGTTATCACCAATAACTGTTTTGTGTTTGTTCGCACCGTCGTAATTACAGGTGATGGTTCCGCAACCAACATTTACGCCTGCACCAATCTCCGCATCACCCAGATAAGTCAGATGATTTGCTTTGCTGCCAAGCCCCAACGTGGTGTTCTTGATTTCAACAAAGTTACCCACCCGGGCACCATCAAGAATATTTGCGTTCGGACGCAACCGTGCAAATGGACCGATGTCTGCATTAGCGCCGACCATTGCATCTTCAAGCACGCTGTTTGCATGAATATGTGTACCGGCGGCAATCTTTGTATTTTTAATCGAAACATTAGGCCCAAGCACGACGTTATCGCCAAGCTCAACCTTGCCTTCAAATACTGCATTTACATCAATAAATACATCAGAGCCAACCATCACACTACCGCGAATATCGACCCGCGCCGGATCTACCACCGTGGCACCGGCCTTCATTAGTTCACGCACTAGCCTAAGCTGCAACGCCCGCTCAGCTTGAGCCAGCTGGATCTTGTCATTAATTCCCATTACCTCGGTCTCCGAAGAGGCCTTAACGGCTTCTACCGCGACACCATCTGCCACCGCAGCTGCAATGACATCAGTCAAATAATATTCTTCCTGGGTATTGTCGGCCTTAAGCGCATCAAGCCAAGGGTTAAGCTTGTCGGCAGAGCACGCAAGCAGCCCGGTATTTACCTCAGCGACACGAAGCTGCTCATCAGTCGCATCCTTCTCTTCAACGATTCTCAGCACATTGCCGGCAGTGTCGCGGATTATACGACCATATCCTTGCGGGTTCTCGGCATCTACAGTGAGAAGCCCCAACTTACCTCCGGCCGCAGCAGCAGCGAGTTGCCGAACAGTTTCGGGCGTAACCAAAGGCACATCGCCATACACAATAACGACCGTATTGCCCTCAGCAACCTGTGGCATAGCCTGCTGGACCGCATGTCCCGTCCCCAGCTGGGGTTCCTGCAAAGCCCAGCCCAGCTGATCATCAGGAAATGCGCTCTGAACATGTTCGCCGCCATGGCCATAGACCACGCATATTTCTGCTGCGCCCACCCGTTTCGCGGTATCGATAACGTGCGCCAGCAATGGCTTGCCAGCCAAGGGCTGTAAAACCTTTGGTAACGACGAACGCATACGCGTGCCCTTTCCGGCGGCGAGG
Organism: uncultured Chromatiales bacterium; assembly: GCA_965363345.1. Lineage (GTDB taxonomy): Bacteria > Pseudomonadota > Gammaproteobacteria > Steroidobacterales > JABIQA01. Next base: position 969 of record CBDTTT010000185.1, on the reverse strand, counting down.
ATAACAATAGAGAGAGGACTGACTGACATAGTTCTTCTTCAACTGGATATGGCGAGTTGAGCGAAATCTTACCTGTTATATCAAGCAATGTCTGTGAATCAAACAGCAACAAACAAAACCGATATATTGCTTATTTGGGTTATACAACTGTATCGTTGTATAGCAATTAACCTTCGGAAAACTTCTATGACAAGCTCCTTTATTACTGATCTCAGCATGAATCGTCGCACAGCCCTAAAGGCCAGCCTCGCATTTGGGGGCGCCTCACTTGGAGGCTTTAGCGGTCTGGCATCTGCCGCAAAGAGCGGCAGCCTCGATTACAGCAGCCCTGAAGACAACCTGTATGCTTTCGGAAAAATCTGGTCGAGCTACGAAGAGCCTTGTATTGGTGCATTTCATGGGCTGATGTATGTAAGGGTGCCTGGTAAACGCATGATTCCGGTATTCGGTTATACAGGCACCGGCGCTCTATTCTCAAAAATTGATGACAATGGCGACCTGTGGATCAAATCCCGCGAAACCGGGTATTTCACCGATCTGGAAACAGGGGACATCCTCGAAACCTGGGACAATCCCTTTACCGGAAAGACAGTCGAGGTTTTTCACTTCTACAACGACGTACTGATTGGGAAGATCGGCAAAGAAATACCGAAATTCTTTATGGGCGAAGCGGGTGACTCACCCACGCTAATGAACGAAGGAACTGTATTTCCCGATGAGAATGGAAGCTACCCATTCATACTGCCGTTTCAACAGTATGGTGACGACATGATGATGTCGTGGGATTACACGCATGACTACACCAACCCGGTAACACCTGAAGGCTGGCCAAGGTCATCCACAGGACCACGCATTACACCATCTGAACATTTCACCTTTCAGGTCAGTAAGGAAGAACTGGAAGACCGCAGTCTGCCAACCTGTCGCATGACGGCCGGCTTCTCACGTACGTCCGAATGCTGGCCATTC
>CBDTTT010000184.1:0-4250 GCA_965363345.1 uncultured Chromatiales bacterium | reverse complement strand
TCGACCTGGATGCGATTGGTGTGATGAATCAGTTGCTGGTGGTAGCAATGGATGTCGCCCCGGCCGATACGACTAACACGGTATTCCCGAGTTTAACGGTGGTTATTCCTGTGGCGGTGTTGAGTAGCAGTGTTGCCAATGGCGATGCAACTGATTTTGATGCGACGCAGATTGACCCGGCTAGTTTGAAGTTTGGCTATACAGCTGCTGCAAACGTTGCATCACCTACCGCATCCGATGTGGATGGCGATGGTGATACGGATATGACCTTTGGCTTTAATACTCAGGACACGGGTATCGCCTGTGAAGATACCGAAACCGTATTGCTGGGCGAGACACTTGGCGGCGAAGCATTTAGCTCAACTGATTTTATCAGTGCAGGTGACTGTGATGATGGCGGCTGTCATCCATAGGGATGGCAGGTTTTAAGAATTAAATAATAATAAAACGCGACAAAAGGAGTTTGTAATGAAGAGAGTAATAATAGGCATGGCAGCCTCGATGGTATTGGCGGTTAGTGCTCAGGCAGCAGTGATCGATTTTGAAGACAACACACTGGCACCGGACACAGCATTCAACGCGCCAACGAATGGGGTAACGACATGGAATAGCGGCGGTGCAGATTTTGTATACGAGTATAGCTTCGACTGCTGCTGGGGTGGTTTTACGTACTCTAACAAGACCGATACAACTACAGCTGGCTTTACCAACGGTCAGAGCGCGATTACAGGTGATGGAGTTGGTGCAGGGCAGGACAACTATTTAGTAGGTTATGTTGACAGCTTTACAGCCACACCACTAAATATTGAATTTGGCGGGTCAAGAACAGTACAGGGTAGTTATTTCACTAATGCCACCTACACCTACTTAGCTGCAAAAAATGGTGATGACGGTAACGATCCAGCATTTGTAAAAGGTCCGTTTGGCCAGGATGATTTTCTGGCGTTGATCGTTAATGGTCTCGACGCCGGTGGCGCAACTATTAGTTCTGTAGAAGTTCTGCTAGCTGATGGCGCAAACGTTATCGATAGCTGGGAATGGTTTGATCTAACAGGCTTGGGCGAAGTCTATGGCATGAGTTTTGCTATGGCTTCATCAGATACGGGTGACTTTGGTGTTAACACACCAACCTATTTTGCGATGGATAACCTGACTATCGTGCCGGTTCCGGCAGCAGTATGGTTGTTTGCTTCAGCGCTTGGGTTGCTGGGCTTCCGCCGCAAGCTGAAAGCCTAATCTGTTAGTTAGGTTTTGCTTAGACATCGATGCCCGGTCTGTCTCAGCAGTCCGGGCATTTTTTTGTCCGCTATCTCGAATTAACCACTTTGTAGAGTTACACAAACTTAACGAGCATTTATGGCTACTTTACTAGTGGTGCCTCGTCGAGAACCCAGTTCTTATTCTTGCGCCTGTCAGGTGAGGGTATAGCCGTTGCAACATTGCCGCGTTGTTTAATCAGTTGTTCCTGGTCAATCCTCCAGCCTTTGCCTTCCCAGTCTTTAAGAAACTTGCGAAATTCCACTATCGGCGTATCTGTTGCGATTAGCAGTTCCTTAGTTGTTGTTTCAGGAGTTCGGACTGGGTTCAGTTTGACCAGTAAATCGATGTCTTCCTGAGCGATTTCCATATTCACATCGGTGATGCGCTGGTCCATGGCAGGATCGAGCATGAAGTGACGCATGTTGACGAAGAAGATACGCGTGCGGTTTTCGTCGATGGGTGCTTCGAAAAAATACTGGTGGAACTTGTTTTCTTCGTTGAAGTGCAGCCACGTGATCAGTGCGTTTGGCCCAAAATGCCCTGAACCAGCTGAAACAACAACTTCGCGCTCAACCATTTCCTGATTCATCGCGGCCCCTTGGGGCTTGATTAGGCTGAACGGCATCATAAAGCCGCTGCCGTAGTCACCTAAGAGGTCAATGGTAATTGGTGTTTTTTTGAAATCCAGTTTCATGCCCGGCGATCCCTGTTTGGGGTGCACGAATTCGTTGTGAGCCGGATCCAAGCCATTTTCGATAGAGCGCTCGTAGTAGTAGTCGACTTCAAAAATGACGAGCTCGTTGGCGCGCCAATCATCTGCTGCAAATTCTTCTATTTCGAAAAGAGGTGGGCGTTGGTCTTCGGGCAGGTCGCCTAGAAAGGCAAATACAATCCCGTAGCGCTCCTGTATGGGGTATGAATCTACCTTCGCTCTTGCCGGTGGTTTGTCATCAGGTAAGGCAGGAATGAGCACGCATTCACCAGCACCGTTGTAACGCCAGCCATGATACGGACATTGCACACAGTCATCGATGATCTTGCCTTCGCCTAATGCGGCACCACGATGGATGCAGGTGTCGGCCAGAACGTGTGCTGCACCTGATGAGTCTCTGTACGCGACAAAGTCATGGCTAAGTATGCGGGCACGAAAAGGTGCTTCGCTCGTGACGTCGTTGCTTGCAGCAACGGGATACCAGAAGTTTATATACATCCTACGATAGTACGATAAGTACCTTGGTCTGCGCCATATCCGGAACGTACAATCGACGCAAAAGGAAGCCCGCGCGAGGCGGGCTTCAAAAACGTCGCTAATTTCGTCATGGGGAGACGGCTATAAAGCCAGAGCGACGTTTCTTCTAGCCGATTAATCCATGAGCATAAATTCCAACAACCAAAAGGCTGCAGGAACGAGGATAGCGCCACGGACGAGTGTATCGGCAGTTAGAAGACTGATGGATTTATGATGAGTCAACAGGACTTATACCCCTGATTTTTCTAGCTCTAATCCTTATTGAACTTTAGCATCGCTTATGCTGGTCGGATATCGCACATATTGGCTAGGATGCTTTGGCCATTTAGGCGCAGTTTTTCAGACCGAAATACGGTGATTTTTTCTACAATGCCCAGCGCATGCGGGCTCCAGCGGATTATGTCTAATGTGGCGATGCCGCTGCGTTGTGACCGCTTAAGCTACAAGTATGCAATTCCCTGTGGATAAGTTTGCTGCTATGCAAAAACTATTGTATTAGGGCGCAACAAGCCTTGCTAATCAGCCGCTTTATCATCGAATTTTTGCCGTTTATAAATGTATCTCTGCGGTCGTTGTTGCAACACGGATATCCGGTGTTAGTGTCAGCTAAATAATGTGCGCTCGTGACCCTTATATATCGTGGGATATATCATGTGATATGTCATGGGTGAATTGATTGTCAGGAGATAAGAATGGCTGTTCGTGAGGTGCTGCGTTTGGGTAACCCTTTGTTGCGTGTGGCGGCTGAAGAGCTAAGTGTTGGAGATATCGGTAATGAGTTTTTTCTTAACCTGATTGAAGATATGACGGACACGCTAGCTGAGCAGGGTGGTATTGGTCTTGCAGCCCCGCAAATAGGTGTCTCGCTGCGCTTGGCGATTATAGAAATTGAAGATGGGCCAACCCGTTACGGTGAGCTTGAAGCAATGCCATTAACGGTGTTTGTGAACCCGGAGATTGAGGTTATAGAGCCTGCAACAGCTGGATACTGGGAAGGCTGCCTATCCATTCCCGGGATGCGCGGCTTCGTCGAACGTCCACAGCATATTCGGGTGCGCTATCTTGATGAGTCAGGTGAGTCGCGCCAGTTGGAGTTGCAAGGCTTTCCCGCAACCGTATTTCAGCATGAGTTTGATCATCTCGATGGCCGGCTCTATATCGACCATATCAAGGACATGACTCTGTTCTCATACGAACAGGAGTTTGGGCAATTTATTGCTCCCCAACTATAAGGCAGGAGTGTGTGATGAAAGGTAAAAGTAGTGTACGAGAAGAGGCTGACGCCGGTGTAAATTTTGATCGCCGCGACTTGCTATTGACCGGCGGTTTGCTAGCAGCAGCCGGCATGTTTTCGAATGATGTATTGGCTGGTGGCCACAACGGTAAGCGTGTAGTTCTATCGCCTGAGCAGCAGCTAGAGCTTGAGCAGGCGAACGAGACGCTGGTTAATAATTTTGTGCGTGACTACGCCACCCGGGATGTCGATGTGCTGGCTGAGTATATGCACGAGGATATTATTTATCAGATATCGGAAGGGCAGGATGAGGTGGTCGGTATTGCCGACTATAAGGCGCGCAACTCCACAATGTTTGCAGGGCTAGAGCGGGTCGATTGGCAGATTCTACGTTCCTTTGCTATAGGTCAGGTGGTTATCAACGATAGGATCGACGACTTTTACCCGTATGTTGGTAGTCGTATCCCCCGCATGAGCTTCCGGGTAACCGGCTACTTCCTGATTGTC
>CBDTTT010000183.1:0-4254 GCA_965363345.1 uncultured Chromatiales bacterium | reverse complement strand
AGTTTGGGTGGAGCAGGGCGTTACACCTTCGTGGTTAGGTATGTGGTGGGTGCACGTCATATTTTTGTCAATCGCTATCGGCATGTTATTTAACCAGCACGGTGGTCTGACCCGTTTCCGAGCTTTTCTAAAGAACCGTTTTGGTGGCGGTAGTTCTGGAGATCACACGAGCCTGAAAGGTGGTGCATCGTGAGGATCATCAACGGCTATATTTTCCGCTCTATTATGGTCATGACAGCAATGGTGCTGGGCGTCTTGTTATCGGTGGGTGCGTTCATAGAATTTATTTCGCAGCTTGATGATATTGGCGTCGGGGCTTACGGCTTTAAAGAAGCTTTGATGTACACCGCGTTGAAGCTGCCGCGTTTCGCGGGTGGCGTTTTGCCGGTCTCGGTGCTATTGGGCGGCTTACTGGGTATGGGAGCGCTTGCAACGCACAGCGAGTTGATTGTGCTGCGTGCATCGGGTGTCTCATTGTTGCGAATCGGTCGTGCAGCGTTGTACACAGGTATCGTGTTAGCGGTTATCGGTGCTGTGGTTGCTGAGAATATTGCGCCGCCATTGGATCGCTACGCGCGGCAAATGAAAACCCTGACAAAGAATTCTGAAGTGCGCATGGCGGGTGGTGGCAGTGCCTGGATCCGTGATGGTAGTTTGTTTTTTAATATCAACGGCGCCCAGAATGGTATCGGTTTCGGTGGCGTTTATATTTTTAATATTAATAAAGTAAATAATGGATTGGTGTTGATTGGTAAGGCGCGCTCGGCAAATGTTGATGTTTTTAACGAATGGACGTTTAACGATTACGGCGAGAGTGTGTTTCTTGATGAGGAGACGCAAACCTATGAAGTACCGACGACGGTAGAGCCGAACAAATTAAACTCAGATGTATTGGAATTGACTGAGGTTCGCACGAGCAGTCTTAGTGGTTTTGAGTTGTATCGCTATATTCAATACCTGAAGTCGAATGGCCTTGATGCCGAAGAATATGAGATCGCATTCTGGAGTCGTATGGCCGGATTGGTCGGTATTGCGATCATGTGCGTGCTCGCGGTGCCGTTTGTAATGGGCAGCTTACGAAGCAGTGGTGCCGGCTCGAGAATGTTGGTAGGTGTGGGTATAGGTCTGGTTTACTTCCTGCTAAACAACACTGTTCAGGATTCGATTGGTGTATTTAACCTGAGTCCGATAGTCATGGGTTGGTTGCCAACCGTGGTCCTGGCTATGGTTACGGTGTTGTTACTGTTGCGCAGTCGCTAGATTTTTTTTGCTAGGTTTTTTTTCGGACCCGTTTAGGCATTCTTTTTAACCGGGTGTCGCTCCAGTTATCGTGCCATGTTAGCCGTTCGGTGTTGCCCCAGGCCCACCAGAAGCCTAGTCCCAAAGCGGCAAATGAAATAAACCCTCCAAAAAATCGAATTAAACACTGACGCAGCGTGGGCGCAACACCGTCCACGCTTTCCAATTTTATGTACCAGGTTTTCATTCCCGGTGTTTGCCCGCTGTGAGTCCAGCAGTAAACGAAGTAGCTGATGCTTATCCCTAATAGCGCTAACTGATACGCAATATTGCCTGTGGGGACAGGTTCTCCGTAGTACATAACGACGGGTATTGAGCCGACCATGGCCAATGCCAGCACGAGCAACCAGTCGTAAAGCCCCGACATGAGTCGCCGAAACGGACCGATGGGCGCAAGCTTTGCATTATGTGAAACGTTCATAGGTTGGTCTATTATTGCCGGTTGATTACATTTTCTATTTGCTGCGATATTATTTAACCAATCACTGGGGAGTGATTCCGGGAAAATATTCTGAACCGATGCAGCCCTGAAGAAAAGTGACTATAGATTATTTCTATTCGTCATTCAGGTGCTGTCCCTACAGCGCTAATAATAAACAAAACGCTGCTTGGTCAGTTCTAGTCTATAAGCAAAATATAGGCCCGGGTTGGTGGCAATAATAATAAGGAGAATTCGATGCCCCCTGTTACAGATGAAATGACGACCACAACCAATAGAGCAAGCGATGCGTTTGCCGATGCTGACGGTTTGCCAATTGGTGAATCAGATAGCTATCTGGTATCTATGGTTTCTTCGATAGAAACAGAAGTGCTGAAACAGCCACGACGCAGTGCAAAAGAAAAGACAGGTCCTTCAGGACCATTGGGCCGCAGAGCCTTGCTGTTAAACGGCAAAGACTAATTCCGGAGTATTTTTGCAGGATTTTGATCCGCCAAATGTGCGGGCAGAATCCAGTTGGAACCGTCTTATCCCTCTATGGGGTTCGGGCGGTGTTCACCGGGAGTGTTGCCTGTCCAGCGCTTAAATGCCCGGGAAAAATTGCTCTGATCTGAAAAGCCCAATAGAAAGGCTATCTGGCTCAGGGAATACTCACCTTCCTGAATATACTCTTCCGCCATCAGGCGACGGGTTTCATCCCGAATCTCTTTGAAATTTGTGCCTTCACTGCTGAGTTGCCGCTGCAGCGTACTCAGGCTGCGATGCATCTTGCGCGCAACTTCTTCCTGACTTGCGTGTCCCGAAGGCATGAGTCCTATCAGTAGTTCGCGAACCTGACTGCTGATCTTGTCGGGATCAAGTGCCTGTACATAGTTATCGAGAATGCGTTCGTTGGCGAGCGCGAGATCGATATTTTGGCCGGATAGAACCGCATCGCATTCTGCTTTATCGAACTCAATAAAGTTTTCCGCCGCCCCCATTTCTACGGGTGCCGAAAAGGCATCGACGTATTTGCTTAGGTGTTCGATGTTGTGGTCTGCTCGCAGGCTCACTTTAGTCGGCGAAAAATGATTGTCCCGGGTTAGGCGACAGAGTTTGAGCATTGCCATAAAGAATGCATCTACTGCGACGGGAGGGCCGACTATAGTTTCGTCCGGATAACGGACTTGAAAGCGATAGTGCTCAGCATCATCCGTGATTTCGAAATCGATGGGCATGGTGCATATAACTTTGAAATACCGTTGCAATCGCTGCAATTCTTCATGAATCGTGCTGCTCGCGAGCCAGGCAAAGCCTAAGGCGTGAAAGGTGGTGGTTTTAATCTGGCTACCGATCACCAGGCCGACACAAGGGTCGCCCGTTTCTTTTACCACGATGTCCCACAGTTCAAGCATTTTATTCGTGGGATAGCGCGCACCGGCTTTGCTCATTAGAGCCGGGTCCATGCCCAGCTTCTTGAGGATCGGTGCCGTATCCACACCATAGTGCTTTTCTAGTGTCTCGGTGATGAGCAGGGCATTTGATGAAAGTGATGTGGGTTCTAGAAACATAGTCAATTCCAAGGCTGTGGTGTGTATTGAATCTGACTTAGAAGGTAAAGACAAGATGTACTTGATGAGTTTCAGTAAATTAGTCGCATGAACTTTGGCAGTGCAAATTTTTCCACCGAGTGGCTCAGGCGAGCTGATGCGGTAGCTAGAGCCGTAAACCTTTGGGTCAGGCGCAGGACGCTGGTGCGTTTGTGCGAGGGTCAGGAGGCTTCTGAAGACGCAGATCGCGGTTATGCGGGAGGTCTGATTGAAGGACTGGCCGATTCGATGGAATTGAGTGAGCAGGAACACCAAATGGCTGCGTATACGTTCTGTCTGTTAAGTGGCAATGAAGCAGACACTCTGAGCGCAGCAAGGGCACTGCTTGATGTTGCTACAGACACAGCTGTGAGTAGCAGCTATCTGGATGGTCTGACCGCAGCCCAATCTTTGTATCTGGGCGTCCATCTGGCTGATATGACGCGACCGGAAACACCGGGGTCGCAGCAACGGAAGTATTTGGATTAGTTCGATTGATTTCTAGTCCGACTTATTTTTCCTACGGTTTTTTAGTGTAAGTGATGGAGGTTGAAGATGGATTTATCAACAACTGATGTATTTACTTTGAAAGGTTATAGCGCGCAGCAGGAAAGTGCTGCAGAGCTTTGGATGTTGCAGCAACAGTTACAAGGTGCCGTGATGTCAACGAAGCCTGGTCCGTTAAGAGACGCAGCAATGGCAGAGATGGTTCAGTTATCTATGCAGATTGAAGATCAGCTGTGAGTATTGCCTAGCGGATGAGCTAAACGAAGAACCCCTAAAAGACCTCTTCAATAGAGGCTTCCGGAAGATTGATTGTCCGGAAAGAAACCCCCGCACATTTCTTGGTCGTAATGTGCATTTTGCCCCGTCGTTCGACGGGGTTTTTTTTATCTCCGGAATGCGCGAAGCGTGGCAATCAGCAGATACGCAACGCATTTTTTGTGC
>CBDTTT010000182.1:0-4261 GCA_965363345.1 uncultured Chromatiales bacterium | reverse complement strand
CCGATGGCAGCCTACCTAATCGCATTCTTGATGATGGCGGCGATGCAACTCTGCTGCTTATTCTTGGTGCAAAAGCCGAAAAAGACGCTTCAATTCTGGATAACCCAGGCAGCGAAGAAGAAGTCGCTCTGTTTAAAGCAATCAAGCAACGTCTCGAAAGCAGTCCCGGTTGGTACACCAAGCGTCGTGATGCAATTGGCGGCGTAACCGAAGAAACCACTACTGGCGTTCAACGCCTGTATCAAATGCAGCAATCAGGCGACCTGCCTTTCCCTGCGATCAACGTGAATGACTCAGTAACCAAGTCTAAATTCGACAACCTCTATGGCTGCCGCGAATCACTGGTGGATGGCATTAAGCGTGCTACCGACGTCATGATCGCTGGCAAGATTGCCCTTGTTGCCGGTTATGGCGATGTTGGTAAAGGCTGTGCACAGTCACTGAAAGGTCTGGGTGCGACTGTATGGGTCACCGAAATCGATCCTATCTGTGCATTGCAGGCTGCGATGGAAGGCTTCCGGATCGTGACGATGGAAGAAGCCGCTCCGGTTGCAAATATCTTTGTAACCACAACCGGCAACTACAACATCATTACCCATGATCATATGGAAGCAATGCGCAATCAGGCTATCGTCTGCAACATCGGTCACTTCGATAACGAAATCGATATCGCATCTGTACAGAAATACGAGTGGGAAAATATTAAACCTCAGGTTGATCACATCATCTTCCCTGACGGCAAACGTATTATCCTACTGGCTGAAGGTCGCTTGGTAAATCTGGGTTGCGGAACTGGTCACCCTAGTTTTGTGATGTCTAACTCATTCACCAATCAGGTAATGGCGCAGATCGAACTGTGGCAGAACCCTGATAATTATCAGAATGAAGTGTATGTACTGCCGAAACATCTCGATGAGAAAGTGGCAAGGCTGCACTTGAAGCAGCTAGGCGTACATCTTACCGAACTGACTAAGGAACAGGCTGACTACATCGGCGTAACGGTTGAAGGCCCTTATAAGCCTGCTCATTACCGCTACTAAGATAGAAAAAATCGCAAGATCTGAAAAGCCCTCCTACGGAGGGCTTTTTTTTGGCATGAAATTGCATAAATCCATCAATATTTACTGCTGTGTGATGCAGGTCAGGATTTGAGCATTAGAAACGGTCTATAGTCACCCTCATCGCTGCAACTATGACTGCCAGTGTGAGCCAACACGAATCATGACTTTAGATCCCATAAAACTTATACAAATTACTGACCCACATTTGCATGCCCATCGCGATGCGAAAATGCGTGGCGTAAATACTTCCGACACACTCGGCGCTGTAATAAAGCATATAAGTGAAGGCAAACATCAACCTGATGGCATCCTGGCAACAGGCGACCTAGTGCAGGACGAAACCCGTGGCGGTTATCTCCGCTTTGCTAAAATGCTTCGGCCTCTCGATACTCCGGTCTACTGTATTCCTGGTAATCATGATGCCCCAAATCTGATGCAAGAACTGCTCAGTGATGCGCCCTTTCAATACTGCGGAACCGCATCATTCGAGAATTGGGAATTGCTATTGCTTGATAGTCATGCCAACAACGACGATGGCGGACAATTTTCTGATACTCAGCTGCAAACACTCGATAGCAATCTTGAAGCATGTGCGGACAAACATGCGATGGTGCTGTTACATCATCATCCTGTGGATATGGGCAGCCACTGGCTCGATGGGGTTGGACTACGCCAGAGTCGCGAGTTTCTAGAGATTATGCGGCAACACCCGCATGTAAAATCTATTGTTTGGGGACATGTGCATCAGGCATCTGATCATGTACGCGACAACATCCGGATGCTCAGCACACCCTCCACCTGCTCGCAGTTCCTGCCCAATAGCGATGGCTTTGCTCTTGATGTCCGTCCACCCGGCTATCGCTGGATCTATCTGTATCCCGACGGCTCTATTGAAACTGAAGTGGTATGGCTGAACACCGACGAGTATCTTTAACGAATCTACAAAACTCACTTCGCTGGAATTTCGGTATGCGCAAGGCATTAACATCACTGCTTCTCACCTCCATCCTGCTCAGCTCATTGGCATGGGCAGACAAACTACCTCTTTGGGAATTGGAAGCCACGCAAAACCGCATCATATTGCTGGGTTCCATACACTACCTCCGCTCATCCGACTATCCACTTCCCGCTAAGTTTGAAGATGTCTATATCGCTGCAGACGAAATACTGATGGAACTGGATATGGATAGCATGGACCCGTTCTCCTCTATCCTTATTATCGAATCACTTGGCAAAGATCCCGGTGGTCAAGGCCTGGAGAACCAGATCGGCAGTTCGCGCTACAGGCAGGTAGTAAAGAGGGCCACCGCACTTGGCATAGACATGTTACTGCTGAACGACAAAGAAGCCTGGTATGCAGCCGTACTCGTAAGCCAGATTAGGCTTATGCAAATGGGCTTTGACCCTTCATGGGGAATTGAGACCCGCTATACCGCCAAAGCCGTCGCGGATGGCAAAACCATTAGCGGACTGGAAACAGTGGAAGAACAACTCTCAGTGCTAGACAGCATGTCGGTCGACACGCAGGCCACATTTCTCCTTGAATCACTCAACGAGCAATCTGCGGCCGAAATGGAAATGCAAACTATCGTTGGTGCCTGGAAAACCGGCGACGTCGCTGCTCTTGAACAAACCATGTTCGAAGGTGTTGCTGAACTCCCCGAGCTATACCAGAACCTGGTTGTGCGACGAAATGAAAACTGGGCGCGACAGCTCTATGAGCTAGACCGCAGTAACAACGGCATGACCTACCTTGTGATTGTCGGCGGCATGCACTTAGTAGGCAAAGACAGCGTACAAAACTTGCTGAGCCGCAAAGGCATTGGTTCTAAACAACTCTCTAACTAGCTGTTCAAGCCTCAGCCATATCAAAATCTTCTTTGCCTGCGCCGCAATCGGGGCAGCGCCACGACAATGGCACATCAACCCAAGCGGTTCCGGGCGCTAGGCCGTGATCTGGATCACCCTTGGCCTCGTCGTAGATATAACCGCAAATAAGACACATCCATGTTTTCATCATTCGCTCCAAACCTACTCTGGCAAGCCACGCATCAAGCAGACCCGCTTAATCACACCTACTGTGATGTTTCCATGCGGATCGACCTCAGCAGCGGTTGCAAAAATTCAAGCCTACGCTCTGAACCTGACAACTCAAGACAAAACTGTTTCTCATCAAGACTAATGGGCAAAACCTCAGCAAACCGATAACCCACCCAAGTCGCATCGTCATAATGCTTTTCAAGATCGGTGTATAACAAACCCAGATCATCAACAACCGCTTCTAACAGGTGTGCCATCGACACATACTTTTCGGGCAACGACTCTACAGGTTCATGGGCTAACAATTCGACCTCGCCAATATACAAACCATCGGACTGACGCTCGTATGACATGACAGAAAAACGGGATCCACCACAGGCGGTCACACCCAAAATGCCATCACTGCCCTGATACCAGTCGATGACTTTCGCGAGCGTACCGACACGATTAGTCGAAAAGGTATCGCCACTGCCGTCAGTGCTTTCGTTGTCAGGCGTCGCAAGCACTACACCAAATGACGAGTCCTGTTTCATGCAGGTGGAAATCATATCGAGATAACGCGTCTCAAAGACACGCAGCGGCAAAGGCCCGTCCGGAAACAGAACGGTGCGCAGAGGAAACAGCGGTATGGAAATTGTACTCAAGTATGTAGCCTAGCTTATTTCTGGTAACTCAGCGGTACTCTACTGAGACTATCAATAACACTATGCGACGGAGAAGCCCTAGCGTCAAATCAATCGAGCCTATATCTACTCTGGTGCAGAAAAGGCTGTCGTCAGAGATGCCCTGAATAAGCCATATATTCCATCGAAACTGCCATTGCTCATAATCAAGATCGCATCACCAGGCTCTGCTGCAGCAACGACATCAGCCACAATCGCCTCCGCAGACGTGCAAATTTCAGCATTGAGCTTTTCATCCAGGACATCCTTCAGCTGCCAGTCCAGACCCGAAGGCTGCAGCAGCCAGGATTTGTCTGCTGGCTCGAGGGCAGCAGAAATCTGGCCCGCGTGAACGCCCATTTTCATCGTGTTTGAACGAGGCTCAAGGACAGCAAGCACCCGGCCATCGGAGTGCAGCTTCATACCCTCTACGCTGCGACGTATCGCGGTGGGATGATGAGCAAAGTCATCGTACAAACGCACGCCACCGAAGTCACC
>CBDTTT010000181.1:0-4283 GCA_965363345.1 uncultured Chromatiales bacterium | reverse complement strand
TTCGATAACCTGCTCCCAGACCAAGGCGGCCTGATTAGAAGACAATAAGCGCTGGGCAGCGATTACTTCGGCAGCTCCGCTGCTGATTCGCGCTTCCTGCCAGACACGCGGAATCCACAAACTCCAGGGCAACACATCAGGTGTGCGCCACGCAGTTCTGCCCGCAGCAAGTTCTGCTTTGGAAAATTCCAGTTCCAGATGGCGTGCCAGACGATTGTTGCCGGTAACGACCGTGCAACCATCTCTGAGATATTGATTAATGTCGATACTCATCACCGCGAATGATGAGCTAATAATGCGACAGCTGCTGACACGTTAAGCAGAAGCCTGCCTTGACAGGTAGCTTGCAAGCACTTCATCGATACGCAAAAACACCTCACGTAAGGTGTCGGCTTCTGGAAGTAAGGTAATCCTGAAATGATTGTGATAGCTCACGTTAAAACTCGTGCCGGGTGCGACTAAGATATGCTTACTTTCGAGCAACTCAAGTGCAAACTCATGATCATCGATATCAGGAAATTGCGCTTCATCGATACCAATAAACGCGTAAATCGAACCCGCAGGCTTAACCACAGACAAATAGGGGCTTGCCTCAACAGCTTCAATGACTACCTTACGCGACTCATACAAGCGCCCGCCTGGCTCAATCAACTCATGAATACTCTGGAAACCGCCTAAAGCGGTCTGCACGGCCCACTGCCCCGGCACGTTGCTGCACAAACGTAACGAAGCCAAGGTGTCGAGACCCTCGAGGTATGCTTCCGCCTCGCTTTTATCACCTGCAAAGCTGACCCAGCCTACGCGGTAACCGCAAGCCCTATAGACTTTCGATAAGCCGCTAAAGGTACCGACTAAGGTTTTACTTACCATCGGCGCAATCGGATAGAACTCCGCCTCGTCGTAGGTCATACCTTCATAAATCTCATCGCTAAAAATAATCAACTGATGCTTCTCGGCGATCGCCACCATCCGTTCCAATGTTTCTTTCGGGTATACCGCACCAGTCGGGTTGTTCGGATTAATGACCACCAGCGCACGGGTTTTGGGTGTAACCAAAGCCTCAAGTGCATCAAGGTCAGGCGCAAAATCCAGTTCACGCAGACACGGGTAATGCACGGCTTTACCGCGATTAAGGGTTACTGCAGCAGTCCACAACGGATAATCCGGGGAGGGAATCAAAACCTCATCACCCGGATCGAGCAAGGCCCGCAACGTGAGATCAATTAATTCACTCACGCCGTTACCCATGAACACATCATCGGCACTGACATTCATGAGGCCACGTTCTTGCTGCTGCATGACTACAGCTTCGCGGGCCGGAAAAATCCCTTTCTGATGGCAATAGGCATCGCTACCAGCTAGATTCTCGATCATCGCTAGGCGCAAGGTTTCGGGTACGCGGAAACCAAAAAGGCCGGGGTTGCCGATGTTCAGAGAAATAACATCGTAGCCTTGAAACTCCAACTCATGCGCACGCTGAGCCAAAGGTCCACGGATTTCATAACGGACATCGTTAAGACTGCTACTGGGCTTAAAAGAATTACTCATCAGACACAGAGCTCGATTCGAACTCGTGATACACGCCTTTAGCCATATCCAGGAATGTTGCGGCCAAGGTTGCAAACAGGAGCAGACATGTAATCACAATGAACGGCTGCTCGTAGGACTGGGTCTTGTCTACCAGAACGCCCGTAACTACCGGGCCCATGGCACCGCCAAAGGTATCGAGAATATTAATCGCACCAAGAATTTTGCCGAGAGCCAGCATCCCGAATAGATCCGCTGCAAGAACCTGGATAAGGGTATAGATACCGCCCCAGCCAAAGCCGAACAAAACCAACCCGAACCACATACCGATAGATACCGATGCCTTAAGCGAGAACAGCATTGCGGCCATGCCAGCGAGCATCATGATCAAACCGGCCAGCAACACACGCTTGCGGCCAAGGCTTTCAGCAAGGTAACCACTCATCACCTTGCCGATCAAGCCACCCAAAAAGACAATAGATACCGCAGAAGCTGCACTGCCCTCGGAATAGCCCTGACCACGGAAGATCAGATACGTATGACCGCTCATCGCGAGAATACTGTAGAAGGTACACATTGCAATGATGGCAACGATCCAGAAGTTGCGGCTTGCCAACGCCTCTTTTAGCGAGTAGCCGCTTAAACTCGGCAGTTCGGCAGATACTGCCTTGCCTGCAGCTGTGATCGACGGCGAATCTTTCAGGGCAAAGAACAATATAGGCAGAATGATCAGGGGTACCCACGCAACCCAGCCGAAGACGTCCTGCCAGTCACCCAAGGTCATCAACCAACCGTTAAACTTTGGAAATGCTGCATTACCAAGGCTTGTGCCCGCAAGCACCAGACCAATGGCGAGGCCACGCTTCTTGGTGAACCAACTCGAAACCAGATAAACATTGATCATCAGACCGGCAAGCACCAACACCAGGCCGAACAAGGCTGAAATCGCATAAAGCTGCAACAGCGAATCGATCGAGCCGTACATGAAGTAGCCGACGGCTAGCAATGCCAGGCCGACCATGATCAGTTTCTTCGGTCCGACTTTATCGCACAGCCAGCCGGCCAACATGCCGAGGAAGCCAGCCGTTGCAAACATGATAGACAAACCGCCTTTATACGCACCCAGCGATATTTCCTCACCGGAGGTGGCCGCGAGATGTGCTAGCAACTTCTCATCAAAAACCTGGAGTCCGCCCAGCGTCATACCCTGAGAGACAAACAACACCAAAAACGATAAAGCAACGATGACCCAGCGATAGGTGTTGCTTTGGTTTGATTCTTGCGTCATAGCGAAGTCCATTAAATACCGGAAGTAAGCGCGAACATTAACCGATTCCGGTTCGCTCACCAACACTCGGGACGGCCCAAACTTAAGTGCTTTCAATACCTGGATGACTGGTCATCGACTCGCATGCCTTATGACCCCGGCGCGAATAAACGGTTAGAATCAATAAGTATGAATAGGCACTCACTATTTCGAAACGAAGTAATTTCTAACTAATGGATTTAACATGTTGAAAGAAATAGCAATAATTACCATATCGGTAACCAATCTAAACTCTGTAGAAGAAGCCTATACCGAGTACCTGGGCTACGAGACCGTAGAGCGCGGGGCCGTTAGCGAAGAACTGGCGGAGCTCTGGCAGGCGCCGGATATGACAGAAAAAAACTATGTCTTGATGCGTCCCTCCAAAATGGCGCCCGTCTATCTGCGCTTTGTCGAAAACGATCCGGTCGAATCCTATGCGCCTATGCAGACCTATGGCTGGAATGCGTTTGAACTAGTTGTTAAAAGCCCGGATGCCCTCGTGCCGCATCTTGAGAACTCGCCTTTCGAGGTTCTCGGCCCGCCAAAAGATTTGTATCCGTCGGAAGGCTCGCCACGCGTGATGCAGGTCCGCGGCCCTGCAGATGAAATTATCTATATGACGCGACCCGCCGGTGGCGCGAAGATGGGTACCTATGAAGACACCTTTGTCGGTCGCTCATTCATTGTCGTTGGCGGTGGACCGAAAATGTCGAAACTGCAGAATTACTACAGTGAAAACTACGGCATGCCGGTGGCGCCCGCTCAGGACTATGCGATTACCATTATTTCCCGGCTCAACGACAAACCACTTGATACAACATATGGCCTGTCGGTCGTGCCGCTGCCCAGCGGCTCACTCATTGAGCTAGATGAATACCCTAAGTTCATGCGCCCCCGTGAAACTAAGCCCGGCAGCATTCCCCCTGGCATTGCCAGCGTCAGCTTCACCGCGAATGAGCTTGATCTGGTCAAGGTTGAATGGATCAGCGAACCCCGACCCATTTCGGCGATGCCATACAACGGACGCCGGGTTGGCCTGGTACAAGGTGCTGCCGGTGAGTGGATAGAGCTAATCGAAGCAGAGCTCGTTGACGCAGAGCTACCAACAGAAACTCAGCCCTAGTCAGCCCTCGTCAGTCCTAGGGCAAGTCACCAAGCATAAAAAAAGCCCGCTATATGCGGGCTTTTTTGTATTTGCTGTTAAGCAGAATATTTAATCAACGGTTAATTCAACCAGCTCATACCAGGTCTGCATATAACCGGCGACACCGCCGCACAGCCAAATGTAGTGACCGTCATCAGTGCACCATACGTCGTAC
This sequence comes from uncultured Chromatiales bacterium, assembly GCA_965363345.1. Classification (GTDB taxonomy): domain Bacteria; phylum Pseudomonadota; class Gammaproteobacteria; order Steroidobacterales; genus JABIQA01. Next base: position 128 of record CBDTTT010000181.1, on the reverse strand, counting down.
GGTGGGTGGGCTTCTGGCAGGCCGTCAGCTGACAACATCTGAAAGTGCAGCGCTTTAAATGTACCAGCGCCAACCGTCACTTCTTCTCTACCGAGAAAGTTAAGTGTCAAACCAGCCCGAAACAACAT
>CBDTTT010000180.1:0-4293 GCA_965363345.1 uncultured Chromatiales bacterium | reverse complement strand
ACGTAGAACGAATTGAGATTGTAAAAGGCCCCCAGAGCGCTCTATATGGTCGTGCGGCGTTTGCTGGTGCTATTTCATACACCACCAAAGAGCCCGGTGATGTATTCGAAGCCGGTGTGCGAGCTGATGTGGCTGAGTATGGTACTCAGCAATACAGTGGTTTTGTATCGACCCCTTTGGGCGAAACACAAGGCATTCGTGTTGATGGCGTATTGTGGAGTGGCGATGGCTTCTACAAAAATGAAACTACCGGCGCCGGTGTTGGTGGTGGCGAAGGCTATGGTGCTTCTGCTACCTACGTTTGGGAACCTTCAGACGTATTTAGGGTGAAGGCACGTGGTTCATATTCTGATGATCATTACGATGTCACGCCTAATTTTCGAGTCAAACAGACAGATTTCAAAGCAGTTCCTAAGCCTGTATATACTCCTATCGCTAATGGTGGTGCCGGTTTAGGTGTGCCTATTGTCTTCGGATTGGCAGGCACAAAGATTTCAATGTGGCAGCCTTATTGTCCTGATGTGATTCCAGTGCCAGGCACTGGTAATGCGGATGATGGTGTTCCAAACAATGCTATTTACGCTAATGCAGGCGGCACGCCTGGGGTTTGTCTGCCTCCGTCTATGGGAAGTTACAAAGGTAATGAAATTCGTTTCGATACCAGCCCTAGCAACCGGCTTGAAGACAACTCCGGTACCGATCAAAAATTGCTGCGTTTTACTCTCGGTGGAGATTGGGATCTGGAGTACGGCACGATAACTTATACCGGCGGCTGGACTGATGCCAAGTCATGGACCAGTCTCGATCAGGATTATCAGTTTGATCCCGTTAACCACCAGCAGGGTGACTACGGTACAGATACCACTCAGCTGAGTCAGGAGCTCCGTTTTTCCTCTAGCTGGGAAGGGCCGGTTCAGCTGACAACGGGTTTCTTGGTTTGGAACGAGCGGCGTCGCACCGAAGATAAAAACTTTATCATTGGTTGTACTCGCGCTCAGCCATCTGGTTTTAGCCCGGCAGCTCCAGGAAGTATTACTTTAGACTGGCCTGGCGCATGTGATGGTGAACTCAACAATGCTGGCAACAGAACCGGTCCTACGTTCAATTGGACTGGCGACTTGTGGCGTAATGTTTACAACCAATATTCTCCGGGCATTGGCCCTGGCGATCCAACAACAGCTAATGTCGAGTCTACCTATTGGCAAGCTAAAACCGATCATAAGTCTATCTATGGAGCCATTGACTGGGATATTTCCGAAAAATGGAAAGCGACTCTTGAAGATCGTTACGTTGACGAGACTTTTCAGCTGAAGAAACCAAATCAGTCATCGTGCACGCTCTTGGCGATAGGTAATCGTCTTGCGACCTTTGCGGGTGCTTTTATCGAGGGAACGACTACTGAGGATTCTACAGGCGATCTTTGGGAACAGCGTTGTAGCTGGCAAGAAAGCGGGCGTGACGATGGCACAAATATTAACGACTTTGCATACATTGAGGGCCAAGTAGACTCTAGTTACCATACCCCTAAGGTAACCCTCAATTTTTATCCTAGCGATGATGCAATGATGTACGCCAGCGTTGCTAAGGCACAGAAGCCGGCTGGTATTAATCAGTTGAGCGGTGGTGGTTCTGCAGAGACTATTGAAGAAGCAACCTTCTTGCCAGAAAAAATGACGTCTTACGAAATCGGTACAAAGACTTCATGGGAAGCAGCAGGCGCAATGCGGGTTAATGGTGCCCTGTTCTTCCAGGATTACACCGATAAGCAAATTAGCACACAACAGTTGGATGCGTCCGGGCAGCTTAGGCCGGTGATTTCGAATGCCGGTGGTGCTGAAGTGTGGGGCTTTGAGATTGATGCGACCTGGCTTCCCGATGCAATCGAAGGTTTGAGCGTTTCTGCTGCTTATACATTCCTCAATGCTAAGTATACTGAGTGGAACGTTGACGTGACATCTGAGTACAACACCCTTCGCACTGGTCAGTGTAGGGTAGTGGTAGATGACACAGGTTCTCCTGCGTGCAACATCAACTTTGCCGGTAATGGCCTGGAGCGTTCTCCTGATAACGCACTGGTAACTCAGTTGAATTACACGCGTGACCTTGGTAACACGGGCATGGAGTGGTTCGTTGAGGGCAATAGCGCTTTCAACGGTGAGCGCTGGTTGGATGCAGAGAACTCGGTTAAGTTCGATTCCTATTGGATTACTGACATGCGCTTGGGCTTAATTGCTGATCGTTGGGATGCACTGCTTTATATCGACAACGTATTCGATGACGATACGATTAAGACTGGTGGTTCTGGTCCGGATTTTGGACCTCAGGTTCGTGACATGGGCTTCCTCGCTGGTTTTGGTGTGAACCAATACTTCGCGACAGCGCCTGATCCACGCGTTATAGGTGTGCGCGCCAGCTATCGCTTCGGTGGTAATTAGGGCGTAACCCCATCAGTCGGCTGATTTAGTCGTACCGATGAGAAAAACAAAGCCCGGATATCTATACAGATATCCGGGCTTTTTTCATTTTCGGGAACGCATTGGTCGTGTTCGAAGAACGATTGCCCGGAGTCGGGCCGGCAGCCTTAGACCGGAGAGGTTTACCTGTGCCGCACATCGATGTTACTTACGAACTCTGTCAATTCAGCATGTTAATGTAGATCCATAAAGGCGAGTTGCTCCCGGGCTTATTCCTGCTTGTTAGGTGACTCAGCTCGCCAATGGTCAATCTTTGTCGCTTTAGAACAGTTGACGCTGTTTTAGCATTAACCGCACTACGGATTGAGTGTGACCAAAATACGGATTTAGCACTCTCTACGGTAGTTGTGGAAAGGGTTTCGGCGTTATCCTAGACTCTGTCGCAAGATTCAGTTCCGACAGGGTTTTTGTTGTTAATCTTTCAGCGAGGAGTGACGCTGATGTCAGATCAAGAAGTAGACTTTTCACAGATACGTGGTGATTGGTTTTTCCATATGAACTACCTTATTAATGCGCTTGAGCAAACTCAGAAGCGTCAGGCAAAACTGTGGCGACAGGTAAAAGCTGCCCGCAATGATGACGGCGCGCTTCCTGTTGATCAGGATCATCTTATGGAAGATTTCATAGATGCCGTCAGAATGACTAATTCATTTATGGATGACCTCATTATGATGCAGGAGCAGCGCCCAGATAGTGCCAAGAAGGGCGCTAAGAAAAAGCCTGCTAAAAAGAAGGCTAAGAAGAAAGCTGTTAAAAAGGCCACCAAGAAAAAGGTCGGCAAGAAGACCCGTAAGAAAACCAGTAAGAAGAAGTGATTCTGAAGGTTTTTTTTCGTTTCGCTATTAGCCAGAGAAGCAAACCATAGGTTCAGGAGAGTAAAGTGCGACCTCATGTTGAATTGATTCAGGATGCCGATTTAATCTTGCATCCGGCAGAATTGCCGGGTGGTGAAGGTCGGGCATACCAGCGCAACTTATCAGTTGATGAAGAGGATGGCTCTGCATCAACTCATATATTTTTTGATACCGCATGGAATCGTCCTGCCGGCTACCACCATGCCGACATCGAGTGGTACGTCGTTAAGGGTGCGTTGAAAATTGGCGACCGCATGCTCGGTAAAGGTGCGTATGTTCGCGCTCCTGCCGGTTTACGCATTCCGCAGATGTCAGTAGCAGAGGGCACAGAAGTTCTGTTGTTCCGCGAGTATGGCGACTGGGGTTTCAGTAAGTCCAAGAAGAACCGCGACAAGTTGGTTCTTCGCGGTGGTAATACCGCTTCTTCTCATGCGGGTGAACTGACGATCGTCGAAAGTCACCGTATGGAGTGGATGCCTAACGTTTATGAGGGTGACACGCAGCGCTTTCTTAAGTTGAAACTGCTTTACCACGATCCTGCCCCCGCTGATGATAACAACAAGGGCTTTGTAACCATGCTGGCCTGGGCGCCTCCGGGTTGGTCTGACAACCGTTTGGTTCATCACCCTGTGTTCGAAGAGGCTTACTGCCTTGACGGTCACTTGGAGTACAACTTCGGTACTCTTGACGCGGGCACCTACTTCTTCCGTCCTGCAATGGTTAAGCATGGCCACTTTGTTGCGGGTGAAGAGCGTGGTTGGATGGGCTTCTTCCGTCTTGATGGATCTCTGGTTAATTGGATTACCATTAACGAGAGGGTTATCGTTGAGGGCGACGCCTTAAATTATGACCCGGAAACACAGGCTCCATTAATGGCTGGCATTCCAGTTCGTTCGCGGTCTTCGGGTGACTGGGATCTGGACGGTCAGTAAGTTTTCTGAGCTTTTAAGAAGACAATTCTGATC
>CBDTTT010000179.1:0-4317 GCA_965363345.1 uncultured Chromatiales bacterium | reverse complement strand
TACAAAGCCCTAACTCTAAACTTACGGGTCTTCGTCAGCTCCTCAACAACTGCGTAGCACTCCCAGCCTGTTGTGCAGGTGACGGCAAGCAATGGCAACTCGGCTATCGGCTTTTCAGGCGATGGCTTTTGCTCACGTTGCGCTTTGACCTCAAGAACAGCATCAATCAAACGCTTGTTCTTTGCATGAATTCCCTGCTGCGCTAATGCAACTGCGATATCTCTATCCATAATCCCCTGTCCAACCAGCTAGTGTAGTTATTGATTCTGTCTGCCTATAGGCAGCAGGAAGTATACGACCACAATGACTACGAAGGAATAGATCAAACGGATACAAGCAGCAACGCAGCCATGCATGCTGCCAAATAGCAGAGAGCAAGAGGTCGCCCGGCGAGCATCGTGCTCTGTGAACTGCATCACATGCGCAAAACGCCTGTAGAACACCATTTCTGTGAATTCACTCTCAGTCATTTACATAAGAAAACTCTAGTCTCGAAAGCATACGTTTGGATATCTATCAGCATCGAGCATGACTACGCCCTGATTGCGGCCTGATTGAGAGAGTACAGAGACAAATGAATACACATCAAAACAGCGCTACACGACGCCCGCTCATTTATTGGGCATTTATCCTATTATTCTTGATGGCCGGCGGACCGATACTCAACATTACCGGCTTAATGCCCAAGTTTGTGCATCCGGCAATCGATGGCATAGGTTCACTGCTAATCATGACCGCCTCGGTCTTTGCGTATAGAGCGTACAAAAAGACCAAAGCACCGGTACTCGGAATAGTCGCAGTTGCATTTTTAGGTACCGCAGCTTTCGAGTTTCTGCATATTTTTGCCGACAGTACGCTGATCGAGAACTTCAGAACATCTGAGCCTGAGGCGTTTATGCCATGGACCTGGAACGCTTCACAGCTGTTCCTGTCATCTATGCTATTGGTTGCAACACTGCTATCCGACAAAGAAGCTTTTGGTAAAACGGCATCAACGGCCGCCCAACGCAATACACTAAAAATTGTCAGCGTCATCGCAGCCATTGCTGTGCCCACAACTATCTTTGTACTGCTTCGGTCTGACCTCCCCTCGATCTATACCGATGCTACCAATCTCCGACGTCCGACAGACCTGGTGTCAGGTCTAATTTTCGCAAGTGCTGTAGTCATCTTCGGCTTTAAAGGCAATTGGCGGAGAGATAGCTATGGTCACTGGATAGTCATTGCACTTATTGCCGGTATGATTGCACAGTGTTTACTAATGGCATTCTCAAGAGAGCTTTTCAGCTCAAGTTTTGGGGCCGCTCATCTACTCAAAATCTCGACATATGCATTTGTCGCTTGGGGTTTTATACGCTCGCAACAAATAAGCGCTTCGGTTTCAGAAGCAGAGAACAACAAACCCCGTGGGCTTAGCATGGGCGCCAAGATGGCTATTCTTTGTGGCTTTATTGCCCTAATAGCGGTTATGCCTCTGGCGTATAAGAGCACGACAACTCTGCACGTTATTGCGGCTAAAAACGGCATTGCAAATCTCTCAAATGCTGCAGAAATCGCCAGTATGGAAATCACCGAACAACGCCTGCGTGTTAGTTCTGACCTGAATTACCTCGCAAACGTCGCGTCCACCGATACATTAGAAACAGCGGCAAACGGCAACCTACAAAACAGCGTAAGAGAGCTCTCAATCCTTACCAGGAACCTGCTTTTATCTGATCCTGAATACTTCAGCATTGCCTACATTGATGCCGCAACTGGTGTAACAGTCGTTCGCAACGAGCAGAGTTTTAACGCCGGCATCGCTGCTGCTGCCCAACTCACGCTTGAAAAGAGCACACGTGAACTCGTATATCAAGCACTGGAAAATGATTCGGGCCAGCCTATCGCACGCTCGAAGATCATCCGCATTCAAGACACCATAGAGAAACAAAATCTGCAAATTGAAGGCACCGCTCTTACCGTATACGGCACCGATTCAGAAATGCCGATTGGTGTCTTTGTACTCCACAGCAATGTTTCGCGTGAACTAGCCTCCACAAATTTGGCTGATTACGAAACCAGCTTATATGTGGTGAATAGCGATGGTCGCTTTATTGTCCACCCCGATTCAGAAAAAGAAATTGGGCAAAACAGTGATGCGAACTACACCATTGCCGATGAATTCCCCGGACTAAACTTCGTTGCATTGACAGCCGATGGTGCTGCAGGCGGCTCAGCCTACAAAAATGGTTCCGGCATAGAGTTTATTGTCGGTGCGGATCACCTACCCGCCACCGGCGGTACCGGAGAAGACCTGCTCTATATCTATACAGGCCTTAAAGTCGACGTAGAAAAGAACGCCACAGTCATCGGTTATGAAATGCAGCAGACTGCTCAGATCACCTTGCTGTTTGCAGTCGTTCTGGGTTGGTTCATTGCGCGCCGCCTCGCACGTCCTGTAAAAGACATCAGCGCCGCCGCGGTTGAATTCGGTCGCAGTGGTGAGATCAACGACATGCCGATTAATGGTCGCGATGAAATTGGCATGCTTGCCAAATCATTAAACGACATGATGACCGAGGTTAACGCCCAACGCGGCAAACTGGTCTTACTTGCCGCAGCCGTCGAATCGTCAGTCGACAGCATTATCATCTCAGATGATAAGGGCCGTATCGTCTACGTAAACCCTCACTATGAGAATTATGCCGGTATCGATGGCGACTCGATCATAGGCAAATACACTAATGAACTGCCTGAGTTCAAAGATCACGCGAATGCCCTCAGCGAAACGCCATCTAAAGAGGGCAGAGAAACCGTATGGGCAGGAGAGTATGTGGGGCGTCGTGCCGATGGCAGAATGCATAACGAATCGATCATCATCTCGCCAATACGTGACGCCAGCGGCAACATCATTAACTATTCGATGATTATTCACGATGCTACTGAACGGGTGAAGATGGAGAAAGACATCGAGGCTAAGGCCGAAGAGCTCTTGCGTTCTAACAAAGACCTTGAGCAATTCGCCTATGTTGCTTCACACGATCTTAAAGCGCCATTGCGTGCCATCGAGGTCATTCTCGAGTGGCTGCGCGAGGATCTTGAAGAGTATAGCGAAGGTGATGTGCAGGAAAACCTGGACTTACTAGGGCAACGCACCAGCCGTCTTGGTCGCCTTCTGGAAGACCTGCTGGCCTACTCACGCGCGGGCCGTAAAGTAGGAGATGTACGCAACCTCGACATGAAAGCTTTCGTCGAAGATATCACCTCACTGGTAGCACCACCTGCGGGCATGAAGATTATCGCTGATGAGAGTTTACCTACACTTACAGCACATCATGCGCCGCTCGAAACCGTCCTGCGAAACCTAATTAACAATGCCATCAAGCATCATCCCGATCCTGAGCACGGCGTCATTAAAGTCTATGCAAAAGATCAGGGCGAATCGGTTCTGTTCTCGGTTGAAGACGATGGCGATGGTATTCCTGAAGAATATGCAGCTAAAGTATTCAAGATGTTCCAGACTCTCAAGCCACGCGACGACTGTGAAGGCAGCGGCATGGGCCTCGCCATTGTGCAGCGAATTATCACATGGCAAGGCGGCACTATCTGGTTCGAGAATGGCGAAAACGACAAAGGTATTGTCTTTAAGTTTATCTGGAATAAATCATTACAGGATATGCCTGAGATGGAAGATGAAGAAGATACTGCTGCAACAGGCATCATGGAAATGCCAATGGCAGGCTAGGGCTTACCGGTAATACTCATGGTGCCTGCCCCTAACTAATGCTGAGCAGAAGTACAGCCCGGAGATCGTGCCTTCGTTCTTATTATAAAAGTCCTAACTCGGGAGCAATCGGGTTGGGCCCATACTCATTACTCTGCTCATCACCTGAGCGTGCCAGAAACACTATCAATACAATCGCACCTATAAGAGGAATCAGGTAGAGCAATAGCCACCAACCACTGCGGCTTGTGTCGTGGAGCCGTCTCACGGTGACGCCTATAGTTGGCAAGATAATGGCGAGGCTATACAGCGAACTGAGAAGACCTGCACCGGTGTCGGCGTCGTATAGGCCGGAAAAAACATCAACAAAGCCCAGCGCAAAAGAAGCCAAAATATTGAACAGCAAAAAGTACCAATACTCCTTGCGCCTGGAACGACCTTCAAACACCACATATTTTTTCAAAGCCAGCAGATACCAATCCATGCTGTTCTCCCGTCTTTAGACCTTATAGAGGCTATAGCGCCTTTAAGCCGCAATCAATAGCGTCGGTAGCCAGATGCCACAAACAGCCCACCCCAATGGCCCGCCATTTCCATGAAGGAACCGCCAGCAG
>CBDTTT010000178.1:0-4353 GCA_965363345.1 uncultured Chromatiales bacterium | reverse complement strand
TCGTATTCCCCGAGCGTCCTGGTGCCTTGCTCGATTTTTTAAAAGAAATTGGCAGCCGTTGGAATATCAGCCTGTTTCACTATCGTAATCATGGCGCAGACTACGGCCGGGTATTAACCGGCATTCAGGTGCCACCGGAAGACAAAGATGCCTTCATCGGGCACCTGCAGGCACTCGCTTACCCTTACTGGGATGAAACCGACAATCCTGCCTATCAGGTTTTTCTTGCGGGCACCTGGCCGGCAACAAGCAGCTAACTACTCCGCTGGTTTAACGAAACGCAGAGTAAAACGGTCGCTCTCACCAATATCAAGGTACTTCTGCTTATCTTCTTCACCCAGCTTTAAACGCGGTGGCAAAGTCCATACCCCGGACGGATGATCTTTGGTGTCCGCCGGATTCGCATTAATTTCTGATGAAGACTCCAGCTTCAGGCCGGCCTTTTCAGCCATTTCAACCATCGCAGCAACCGTGACGTAACCTGTTGATGCCTTCGCGTCCTGAGGCTGTCCCGCAATACCACGATGCTCTACAACGCCAAAAACGCCACCCGGTTTCAGTGCGTCATAGACCGCCTTCATCACATCATCCTGCATAGCGAACCCCATCCAGTTATGGATAGAGCGAAATGAGACCACTAAATCGACGCTGCCAGCAGGTGCAATCTCCAGCTGTGCTGGTGGCATCAATACCGTCATCTCTACTTCGTCATACAACTCAGGATTAGAGTCGAGCAACGCCTGATACTTTTCAGCACTGAGGCGTAGCATCTTGACAGGTGAACTCGGGTCTACATGAGCGGCATAGTACTTGCCTTCACCCCGGACGACCGGCGCAATAATCTTGGTATACCAACCACCACCAGGCCACAACTCAACTACGCTTAATTCAGGAGTAAGACCGAAAAACTCGAGGGTCTCTTGCGGATGACGATAAACATCACGCTGAACTTCAGCCTCAGGTCTTTGCGCACCGGCGATAACGAGCTCCAGCTTCGAAGGTTCTGCCGCTGCCGACTCGGTTTTTGGAGTAGTGCCGCAGGCAGAGATTAATGACAACAAAACGGCCAGAAAGATAATTCGCATATTATTCACCCTATAGATTGCGTGTGGAGTGTCGTGGCAAACGGAGCGCTTAGTTATAGCGCGTGTTTCCATGTTGCCACCCAAGCTCGGTGATATCACACTGTTCACCCGAGCGATGAAACTTAAACGTCGTAAATTCGTTAGGTTCATTAAATGCGAACCCGGCCAACAGGGTCACATCGCCATGCTTGCCTGTGGCACCATTGTTAGTGGCGGCATCGCACTTAATATAAAACGCCTCATCATCAAGCTCACCTGCAAGACGTCCTTCAGCACGTAGTTTAGACAAGAACTCTCGAACCTGCTCACTAATTTCAGCCCACAGCTCTGGCGTGCTTTCTTCGCGACCGGCCCAGGTGGTGCTCTTGCGAATACTACCCACAACAAACAGCCCTTCCCGACGATGCGTCAGTGCTTTCCATTCGCCGGTTAGTCCGCCCGTACGCGCCATAGTAACGTTGCCACAGAACTTCATTTGCAAACGACTTGCCGGCATCAAACTGTTGATTCCAAAACGCGCCAACAAGGCGGACTGTTCGCCAGTCACATCAACTGCCGGACGATAGCGTCCGCGAATAGTCACCGCATTTGGGTCGCGGCCGGTTGCAACGCCACGGTGCCCTGTCACGAGACCACCGGCAATTGCGCCCATAGCAGACACCCGAATTACTTCACCCGTTTCACTGCGGATGCGCAGCAGCGGGAAATAACTCATGACATTTTCACTGCTCAGCCGCGCCGAACCCTGACTAGCGATAACGTCCATCGTGGTCTTCCAGGCAACGGGTGGATCGACCATCATCAAAGTCTGCCGGGCATTGCAATACCGCTCGGCAGCAAGCAAAGCTACAGGGCCCAGATCAGCGTCATCTGCACCCGACAACAAACACAGGAAATCGAGGTCCGGCAGGGTATTCAGCGCAAATAAGCCGGTCGACTTGGCATCAGAACCAATCAAATCGTAATCATCGGGCATCGAATCACGGGGCCAGTCGACTTCACAATCGATATAACTGATGGCTCTTATTGCATCGCCACGAACCGTAGCGAAAGGCACCTCCTCAGGAACCGCTACCGGCACTTTTACCAAGCGTGAGGGGGCAAGCACATAACCAACATAACGAGCATCGCCTTTATTGACCGAAACCTTCCGATAAATTTCCTGCTCTTCTACCAACGGTTCAGAGATCGACCTTAAGCGCTGAATAACCAGATTAAAGCAGCCCGGCTCATGAGCAGAAATACCATCGAAATCAACTGATGCGCGCAGATATTCAAGCGGACCAGGATTAAGCGCATGCAATACCAAAGATCCTGAGGGACTAGGTATCTGTATATAGTTGCAACGTGAAGAACCGGTAATGCGCACAATCCAAACACTGTCGCCGCCATTCGCAAAGAACTGTCGCGCCAAATGCTCGAGACGGCTATGGCAACCCGGTGCGCCAAAGACACGGCGATACTGATCGTAACCGGTAATTTGAATAGGACGGTCGACTGGTCCGCGAGGCGCGGGGCCAACAAATGCAGTGACGGCTGCTCTATGCACGGGGATGCTTTGATCCCGTGACAATCCCTCAACTACAAACACACCTGTGTTGGTCAAGTCTGACAACGCTGCTAAGTCCCTTCTAGGAAAGAAAAATTATAACAATAACTTCGCGCTACACCACTATATAAACAGCGGTATTTAGTCTTTTTATTTGAACGCGAAAATTTAACGGAGGCAACGGGGCCTTTTACCGGAAGCTACTGCCTGATTATAGAGCGGTAAAGCTTCAGGCATCTCACCAATCAAATCACTTATGCGGGTATCTGAAGAAGGGTGGGTAGACAAAAACTCAGGTGGAGCGCCTGCATTCGCATCCGCCATATTCTTCCAAAGCTGAATGCTCGCACGGGGGTCAAACCCCGCCGATGCCATGTAGGTCAGGCCCACTAAATCTGCCTCACTTTCCTGCTTCCGACCAAATGGCAAGAGCATGCCAAGCTGAGCAGCACCGTCGAGTAATGATTGCGCACTCTGCGTACCAATACCAAGTTGGTCGCCCACTACTATCGCAGTGGCTTGAATAGCGCCGCCGGTAACCTGGGCACGATTGATCCGCTCAATTGTATGGTCTTCGGTTACATGGGCAATCTCATGTCCAATAACAGAGGCAAACTGATCCTGAGTTGTCGCCACTTTAAAAATGCCGGTAAATACACCGATCTTACCGCCAGCCATGGCGAACGCATTTGCCGCATCATTCTCAAAGAGCTCAACCTCCCAATTCATACTGCGGTATGGCTCGGGTAATTCAGCAACAATATCGCGCACAACACAGTTCACATAGGCGCGCTGAGTTACATTGTTGCTAATAGGTATCGTGGAACGCATCTTGCTGAATTCGCTCGCGGACATCGATTCAACATCGCCACGGGACACACAGGCAGGCGTCATAAGCACAGACGCCATTATTCCAGCCATCACTAAGACTCTAAGTGATAGAAAGCCAGCGGCTCTGCGTGCGATATGAAGCATGTTGAAACTCCCGAAAAACCAATACATACGTTGCAATATAAGCTTAAACGTTATCGAGCTAGGGGCGTTTACCGGTCGAACCGGCTTCGCACATTGCGATCAGCTACCCAGTCAGCGGCCGAACTGCCGATGACAGCCATAGACTCCTGAATCTTCTGCAGCAAGGTCTGCTTACCCTTGTATGTAACTCCATAGAGGTCAGCTTCTTCTGTTGCAGACATCAGGTAATCGTCACTAGAACCCAGCTCATCAACCAAGCCCATCTCTATTGCCTGAGTGCCATACCAATGCTCACCGGTTGCAATACTATCGATATCCATATCGGGGCGATAGCCAGCGACCATAGACTTAAAGAGATGATGAACTTCCTCAAGCTCTTCTTTTAATTTGGCGCGGTCTTCATCGGTGTTCTTACCGAACATCGTTACCGTGCGTTTGTACTTACCGGCGGTTACTTGCTCATAATCGACGCCATGTGATTCCAAAGCCCGATTGAAATTCGGGACCTGAGCAATCACACCCACCGAACCGACAATGGCAAAAGGTGCCGCAATAATGCGATTCGCAACGCAAGCCATAAGATAGCCACCACTGGCAGCTACTTTGTCGACAATTACGACAAGAGGAATTTCCTTACTGCGAATACGCTGCAGTTGAGATGCCGCAAAGCCATGGTCATGGACCGTGCCGCCCGGATTCTCAATACAAATAACCACCTCGTCAGCCGGACGAGCAACAGATAAA
>CBDTTT010000177.1:0-4379 GCA_965363345.1 uncultured Chromatiales bacterium | reverse complement strand
TGGCATAACCTCACGATCGAGCAACGGCAAGGACAACAGGCCCCCCAGCACAATGGCAATCATCAGCAGATTGGCGGCAACCTTATTTTCTATAAACCAACGCAACATAACTATTTCACCGCCAACTGTTTGGACATACCTTGGTTCATCACCTGCACATTGAGGCCCTCAACAAATGCCTCAACGGGTGATATACAAACCTGGTCACCAGCCTGTAAACCTTCACTTATCAGCACCGATTCGAAATCGGTGCGCAAGACTTCAACCTCTCGGCGACGCAAACGGCTCTCGTTATCAACTACCAGAATGTATTTCTGTTTACGCAACGCAATACGAGGGAGACGATAGACTGCCGCAGCTTCACGCCCACGGATTTCGGCGTCAACATACAAACCCACCGCCAGCGGCACGCCACTCTGTGTTGCTGCAATACCATAGGGATCATCTACACGGGCAACTGCATACCACACACGCGTTTTCTCATCGACAGCACCTTCCATACGATGCAAGTAGCCTTCCCACTCTGCTGTGACCCCACCGACATCAGCTCGAATAGTGACCGGCGAGTGAGGCAGCTTCTCATTACCACGAAGCCCGAACGGCAAACTCAGATACTGAAGCTGCTTGTCTGCCAGAGGCAAACGAATTTCAGCGATAGCTGTGGAGAAAATGCGCCCCAATGCCTGACCAGTGCTGACGTACTGACCAAAACCTACCGAGGTAAATAGCACCCGACCGTCGAATGGCGCTGTGATTTTAGTACGCCGCAAGTCTGCTTCTGCCTGACTCAGTTCGGCACGGGCAGATGCTAAACGAGCATCGGCGGAGGCAACCTTTGCCTCACGAAGCGGAAATAGCCCTTTTGCTGCCAGCTCTGCCTCAGACTTTTCGATCTCAAGATCTTCGCGGGCCTCCGCAACTTTCGCTTCAGCGCGTATCTTTGCGAGCTTATAGTCGGTAGCGTCAATTTCCAGCAGCACATCTCCGGCAGAGAAATACCCGCCAGTGACGAAAGCAGGAGCAACGCTAGTAACACCTCCCGGCAATTCACTGACAAGATCAATCATGTACTGAGCATCAACCTGACCCTGACTGCTCACGAACAAACGAGTCGACTCTGGCTGAGCGGTTACCACCCGGACAGTTAGTTTCTGTGGTTCGGGAGTCACAATTTCAACAGTTGGTCCTGAATTGCGAATAACTATGGCCAATGAGTATGCGACACCGATAACAACTAATGGTCCTAACCAATTTTTGTACTTGCTAACAAACTGCTTCATTCAATTGATCCGTTTAGTTACGCGACATTGGTCGCGCGTTTATGTAATTGCTTAAGTTTTTGCGTCAGCCATTCGAGCTCAACTTCTAATTGGCGCACACCTAAATCCATTGCCGGGTGAAGATACAAAACCTTCTCAGGCACAACTTTTAATTCTTCATACCGCTGCAAAACACTTTGCCTGCGCTTTTCCAGTTGCCTGGCTGCCTGCAAAGGGTCGAGCTCATCAAGATAATTAAGCACAGCAATTCCCGGTTGGTCCGCCGTGGCATCTTCCCCAAGTGTTTCTAAAAGCAGCTTCAGAAACAGTGCCTCACCTGCTTTCGTTACTTCGTAGACATGCCTTTCCGGCCGATTGCCGTCACGCTCTACCCGGCTTTCGACACAGCCTTCTTCTTCGAGCATCCGCAATAGACGATAGGCATTTGATTTCCCTATCGCCGCCCCACCGGTGCTGTGGCTCTTCAGGTAATCCACAAGACCGTAACCATGCAGCTTCTGGCCCCTGAGCAACCCCAAAAGTAATAGCTTTTTCACCTATATGGTCCACCTATGACTAGTCAGCATGTGACTATACGACAACCGCTCATTGCAAGGCAACAATGGCATGCAGGGCAAGAAGTTTGGCCTTTGAGAAGTTGCTCTATATATAGAGCAAAAATGCAGAAAGAGAACTGCTATTCAGCGACGGGCAGATCGGTCACATGTTTGTCGATGAAGTCACGCACCTTTGACACTCGGGTATACACAGCCAGACCACCATCACTGGCACAAAGGTTGCCCTGCGTTGCGCTAATCACTGCAACCACGTGAAGAAGGCCCGCCTCATCCTGAGCCAACAGAGGCCCACCACTATCGGCACTACAGGGCCCTGCCGATGAACTAAAACCTATCTGTGTTCCACCGAATACAGGTGCTGAAGTATCAATTTCGGCCCGCATCAGAGTTCCAGCCGACTCCCGTCGATTGGGTAAGCGCCCCCACCCCAGAATGGTGGCGCCGGTTCTCGCGCGTAACCAGCTCCACTCATGAAATGCTGTGCCCAGCTGCACTGGCGCCACATTCAACGCTTCGCTCAGTTGCATTAGGCCAACGTCATTCTGGCCCTTTGGTTTATTGTGCAGGGGATGGCGAATGGTACGAGTCACTTCAACCCGCTGTGCCTGTTCCGGATTACGACTGCCGTATAGCACATGCTTATCTACTGCAACGCAATGTGCCGCGGTCAACACCCAGGTTGGAGAGATCAGTACCCCACCGCAACGTCCGCCCGTTGTGTTGTGCACAATAACTACTGCAAACGGATAAAGGGCTTGGAATTCCGCTTCAGATACTTCGGCCCCATTCACAATTGCATTTGCCGTTTTGATATTAGGCAAAAATGCAAACAGAACGAGCACAGCAGAAAAAAGGCTAGCGCGCATCGACAAAGACATATGGCAAGTACCAATTCGGGGATATCAGTACACAATAGTGCCAGCAAAACTCATCCTGCACAGCACGTCATGAGACATAAGACAGCCTTTACAATAGTTAATAAGCAAGCATATGTCGTTCATATATAAGTACTTAGCCAGCCCAAAAACCAGCATTCGTTGCGGAAAACCTAGGAAAATGATAAGCTTAGCTTCTATTTACCCGATCTTAGCCTTGCTACTCATCAGAATAGCTTCTAAATACTTGGGTCATGCAAACTAAAATCCTTACTCCGGAACACTCTGTTTAACTACAGCATCCGGACTTACAGGCAAAGCATGCGATAGAGAATAACTATTAAAAATTCGCAGATGCTTTCTATCGTGCATTAAAAGAAAGCTGTGTTTTGCAACTCATTACTATATTTAAAGAACGGTGGAACAATTATGCCTGGCACAGAAGAATCTGATTTTGTCGCTAATCCTTTTGAACTCATCTCTGTTGATGAGACCAAAACACCTACCGGTATGGAAGGTGACAAATGGTGTAAATACATCATCAAGCAGGGCGACAATGAAATTGTCGGCTATGCAGTTGGTAGTGCCCGCAAAGTTAAAAAAGAAGCAAAGGAAAAGGTTATTGAGCTTAACCTCCGTCGTTATGGAAAAAAGGGTCCGCCGAAGCCGGTAAAAGCAAAAGTTAAAGCAGCCTAAGCAGCACACCTCAATCTTTTTATCTGGAGTATCGACGTGACCGATGCACGTAGATCGGGTGCGCCCGCGCTACTTGATGAGGCTATGCGCCTCCATCAGCAAGGCAGTCTGGAACAAGCGACAAACTTCTATTCAGAAGCGCTGAAGCAAGAACCCGACAACACTCAGGCATTGCGCCTCTACGGAATTCTGTCGCGTGAAACCGGCAACCCGGAGCTGTCGCTAAAGCTGTTCATCCATCTGGCAAAAATCCAGCCCGAAAACCCTGTTGCGTACGATGAGATGGGCCTGACCTATATGGCAACCGGGCATCTCGATGATGCAACCAATGCCCTCGAACACGCACTGAGCATCGACCCAAACAGCCTGAGAACACTGAGCAATAAGGGTGCATTGCTGCATTTCCGGGGATACGCTTCTGAGGCAGTTGCTATCTACCGCAATGCACTGGATATAGACCCTGACGACATTGACGTTCAGTGCAATCTGGCAAAAGCCCTTGCCGATAGTGGTGAAGCGGAAGCAGGCATCACACTATGTAATTCTGCAATTAAGCACACCGATAACCATCCACTGCCGGTATCGATTAAAGCCACCATTCTGGCAGACATCGGTCAACATCAAGAAGCCGCTGAACTGTTCGAAACCTTACGTGAATTTGCCGAATACGATGAGTCCGTACTCATCAATCTTGGTTTCAGCTATCAGCAGCTTGGTGAAACGAAAAAAGCATCACAAGCATGGCGCCAGGCTGTAGATATTAATCCGCACAATGCACGAGCAGTTTCAGATCTTGCCTATGCACTGATTACCGAAGGTGATTCCAAACTGGCTCTGGAGCTATGCGAAGGTTTTTTACTTCGCCATCCTGCCGAGCCACTGGTGCTAGCTGCGGCAGCGTATTCAGTTGCTGCCGGAAATCATCAATGCAGCATTCCTGACTTGTTGGATTACCAGAGCTTAGTGCATCA
>CBDTTT010000176.1:0-4407 GCA_965363345.1 uncultured Chromatiales bacterium | reverse complement strand
GGTATTGCGTTGTTCTTCGCTTTCGCTAACCCGTTTGTTGCTCAGTACCAATCTGCGATAGCTGCGGTTGCTGGATAAGTTTTAGGTTTTCTAACAGCTAATTTTTAGAAATACCTTTAGGAGTACGCAACGTGGATCTTAATCTCACGATGATTGGACAAGCGATCGCTATGATCGTCTTCGTCTGGTTTTGCATGAAGTTCGTTTGGCCCTTGGTCATGGAAGTGATCGAAGAGCGTCAGACAACTATTGCTGACGGTCTTGCTGCAGCAGACAAGGGCTCACGGGCTCTTGATGAAGCGGAAAAAGAGCGTTCTGTAATAGTTGATGAGGCTCGTGGTCAGGCACGCGAAATCGTTGATCAGGCAAATGGTCGCGGCACATCTATTGTTGATGAAGCACGCGTGACCGCTGAATCTGAGCGCGAACGCATTCTGGCTTCTGCCAGAGCTGAAGTTGAGCAGGAAGTTAATCGCGCTCGTGAAGACCTTCGCGGACAAGTTGCCGGCATTGCTATTGCCGGTGCCGAGAAGATCATTGCGAAAGAGATTGATGCAGCCTCTCATAAAGAGCTGCTCGATAATCTCGCAGCGCAGATCTAGGAAGATTGGAGTAGCCCATGGCCGAAAATGCAGCCATAGCACAGCCCTACGCTAAAGCAGTTTTTGAACTGGCGAACGCTGCCGGTCAACTGCAGCAGTGGTCTGATGCACTGCAGGCCGCCGGTGTTGCCATTAGTGATGCAAGAATTGCAGAGCTAGTAGAGGCTCCCGGCACTGACATGAATGCCCTGGCTAGCCTGATTGCTGAAATCGCAGGTAAAGCCGGTAGTATTGAATCGGGTGCTGCCTCACAGCTGCAGAACTTGTTGCTGTTACTGGTCGAGAACAAGCGCCTGTTGGCACTGCCTGAAATCGCAACAGCGTTTGATGCGTTTAAAGCAGATGTTGAAAATCGGGTTGATGTCACGCTGACAACAGCTACGGCTATTGACGAAGCACAACAAGAAATATTTGTCGCGGCGCTTAAAAAGCGTTTTGGTCGCGACGTAAATCTGAAAGTTGAACTGGATGAGACTCTGATCGGTGGCGCTACGCTGCAGGCGGACGATCTTGTAATTGACGGGTCGGTATCTACCGGTCTCGCCAAATTAACCAGTTCTTTGATGAACTAGAGGAAATAAGAGATGGCTATCAAAGCTTCTGAAATCAGTGATCTGATTAAAGAACGCATCAGCAACTTCGAGAGTTCGGCAGAAGCCCGCGATGTGGGCACCGTAATCTCAGTTACTGACGGCATTACCCGTATTCATGGTCTAGGCGACGCTCAGTACGGTGAGATGCTGGAGTTCCCTGGCGACACATTCGGCCTCGCGCTTAACCTCGAGCAAGATTCGGTTGGTGCAGTGGTATTGGGTGACTACAAGCATATCTCTGAAGGCGATACGGTTAAAACCACCGGTCGTATTCTTGAAGTGCCAGTTGGTCCCGAGCTACTTGGTCGTGTGGTTAACTCTTTGGGTGAGCCTCTTGACGGTAAAGGCCCTATCAATGCGAAATTGGTTTCGCCTATTGAGAAGGTGGCGCCTGGTGTTATTGAACGTAAATCAGTTGATCAGCCGGTTCAGACAGGCCTGAAATCTATTGATGCCATGGTTCCTGTTGGTCGCGGCCAGCGTGAGTTGATTATTGGTGATCGCCAGACTGGTAAAACAGCTGTTGCGATTGATGCCATCATCAACCAGAAAGGCACCGGCGTTAAATGTATCTACGTGGCTATCGGCCAGAAAGCGTCAACTGTCGCTAACGTGGTGCGTAAGCTTGAAGAACATGGCGCAATGGAGCACACCATTATCGTTGCTGCTACTGCCGCCGAATCTGCAGCGCTGCAATACATCGCACCGTATTCAGGTTGTTCAATGGGTGAGTACTTCCGCGATATCGGCGAAGACGCACTGATTGTTTATGATGATCTTACTAAGCAGGCTTGGGCATACCGTCAGGTATCTCTGTTGCTGCGCCGTCCTCCTGGTCGTGAAGCGTATCCTGGTGATGTTTTCTATCTCCATTCACGTTTGCTTGAGCGTGCATCACGTATTAACGCCGAAGAAGTTGAGCGTCTGACCGAAGGTCGCGTTAAAGGCAAGACTGGTTCTTTGACTGCTTTGCCTATTATTGAAACTCAGGCTGGTGACGTATCTGCATTCGTTCCAACCAACGTGATTTCGATTACCGATGGCCAGATCTTCCTGGAAACCGATTTGTTTAATGCTGGTATCCGTCCTGCTATTAACGCCGGTCTTTCTGTATCGCGTGTGGGTGGTTCTGCTCAGACAAAGATCATTAAGAAGCTCGGTGGTGGTACTCGTCTGGCTCTGGCTCAGTATCGTGAACTGGCAGCGTTTGCTCAGTTCGCATCTGACCTCGACGAAGCAACCCGTAAGCAGCTCGAACGCGGTCAGCGCGTTATGGAACTAATGAAACAGCCTCAGTACTCACCACTTTCAGTGGGCGAGATGGCACTTTCATTGTTTGCTGCTAACGAAGGCTATCTTGATGATGTTGCAGTTAATGACATCGTGCCATTCGAAGCGGCCATGCATGCATTTATTAATGACAAGCACAGCAGCGTGGTTGAAGGCATTAATGCGACCGGCAAATTCGATGATGACATTGCAGCTGGCATGAAGAAGGCTATCGAAGACTTTAAAACTAACGGCGCCTACTAGGCCCGATTACTGAAGGCTTCAGCAGAGACTTTAAATGGCAAATCTTAAAGAAATTCGCGGCAAGATCGGTAGCGTAAAGAATACGCAGAAGATCACGCGGGCGATGGAAATGGTTGCGGCATCTAAGCTGCGCCGGACCCAGCAGCGTATGGAGGCTACCCGCCCCTATGCTGACAAGATTCGTACTGCAGTGGGTCACTTGTATCAGGCAAACCCTGAATACCGTCATCCTTACTTGGTTGAGCGTGAGAGCGTGAAACGGGTTGGCTACATCGTTATTTCTACCGATCGCGGACTGTGTGGTGGCTTGAACACCAATACCTTCCGTAAGCTTATCAAAGAGATCGCCGAGTGGAATGCAAAAGACGTTGAAGTTGACCTGTGTTTGATTGGCGCTAAAGCCGTCCAGTTCTTCCGCAGCATCGACGTTAATGTCGTAGCGGCCGCACAAAATCTTGGCGAAAATCCACACGTTTCTGACCTGCTAGGTCCGGTTAAGCTGATGCTTGATTCTTACACCGATGGCGGTATCGATCGTTTGTTTCTGCTGCACAACGTGTATGTAAACACGATGAGCCAGATTGCTGATGTTAAGACATTGATCCCGGTCGATGCACCTGATGCTGATGATTTACCGAAGCACTGGGATTACATCTACGAGCCTGATGCAGTTGATCTGCTTGATGGCGTGTTGATGCGTTACATCGAGTCGCAGGTTTATCGTGGCGCTGTTGAAAACGTAGCCTGTGAAATGGCCTCGAAGATGGTTGCGATGAAGAGTGCGACAGATAATGCGGGCAAGATGATTGATACGCTCGAAACGGCTGCTAATAAGGCTCGCCAAGCAGCGATCACTCAGGAAATTTCTGAGATCGTTGGCGGTGCTGCAGCGGTAGCAGACTAATAGATAACTCAGACTGCTTCGGCGGTTTGTAAGAGTTTTTGATTTTAGATTTATTTAGGGGCTGGGTAAGACTCAGCCACAAGAGGACGAAAGCATGAGTTCCGGAAAAGTTGTTCAAGTAATTGGCGCGGTTGTTGACGTAGAGTTTTCACGTGATGCACTGCCTAAGATATACGACGCACTCAAAATTGAGTCTCTTGGTCTAACCCTCGAAGTTCAGCAGCAGCTGGGCGACGGAGTGGTTCGTGCGATTGCGATGGGTGCCAGTGAAGGCTTGTCCCGCGGCATCGAAGTAACAAGCACAGGCGGGCCGATTATGGTGCCTGTTGGCGAAAAGACGCTCGGACGCATCATGAACGTGCTTGGCGACCCGATTGATAACGCCGGCCCTATCGGCGAAGAAAAACGGATGCCGATTCACCGTGCAGCGCCTACTTATGAAGAGCAGGCCGCGTCTACCGAACTGCTTGAAACCGGCATTAAAGTTATCGACTTGGTTATGCCAATTGGTAAGGGCGGTAAGATTGGTTTGTTCGGCGGTGCGGGTGTTGGTAAGACCGTTACGCTGATGGAACTCATTAACAACATCGCTAAGGCTCACGGTGGTTTCTCAGTATTCGCCGGTGTTGGTGAGCGTACTCGTGAAGGTAATGACTTTTACTACGAGATGGAAGAATCTGGCGTTCTGCCTAAAGTATCTCTGGTTTACGGTCAGATGAATGAGCCTCCGGGAAACCGTCTGCGTGTAGCGCTAACCGGTTTGACCATGGCGGAA
>CBDTTT010000175.1:0-4454 GCA_965363345.1 uncultured Chromatiales bacterium | reverse complement strand
AAACTATTGTGAAACCGACGTGCTTAACACCTACTTGGTGTATCTGCGGTTTCAGTTTATGCGCGGTGTTATGGATGCGGTGCAGTTAGAAGAGGCGGAAACGATGTTGCAGGATGTTCTGGTGGAGTCTGGTAAGCAGCATCTGCATGAGTTTCTGGAAGTTTGGCAGGGAGCTACAGCATAGTGGGTCGGCGGGCGTCTAAAAAACCGGCCGAGCCGGAGCAGGGTGTTGTGCGTGATGTAACGTCTGAAGGTAAGGGCGTTATCGGCGATGTCGATGGTAAGACGGTATTCGTTGATGGTGCGCTTACGGGCGAGACCATCATGTTTCAGCGACGTAAGCGCCGGCGTAAATTTGATGAAGCTGATCTCATCGAAGTTCTGGAGGCATCTCCCGACAGAGTTACACCAAAGTGTTCACACTTTCTTAATTGTGGTGGCTGTAAATGGCAGCACCTCGATGCATCCAACCAGATTGGTATTAAGCAGGAATCTTTGCTGCAGGCGTTTGAGCGTATTGGTGGAGTATCACCCAAAACGGTTATGCCACCACTGACCGGTGAGCCCTGGGGCTATCGGCGCAGGGCACGCTTCGGTGCTAAGTTTGTCGATGGCAAAGGCCGGGCGTTGGTTGGTTTTCGTGAACGGTTGAAACCGTTTATTGCCGACATGGACAGCTGCGAAACGGTGGATCCAAAGCTAAGTGTGTTGCTGCCAAAGTTGCAGGAATTGGTTGCCAGTATGGATATGGCACGGCGGATGCCACAGGTTGAGGCCAGTGTCGGCGAGGCTTCAACCAGTCTCGTGTTTCGTGTACTCGATGAACCTTCTGCCGGAGACATGCAAAAGCTGGCTGCCTTTGGTGAGGCAGAAGATGTCGTCGTGTTATTGCAGCGTAAAGGTCCCGACACTATTGTCGACCTTAAAACCGGCAAGCCGCCGGAGAATCTTTTCTTTACGATTCCCGACTTTGATATCCGTATTGAATTCGGTCCGGTGGATTTCATTCAGGTAAACCACGAGATTAACCTGAAGATGATTCAGCAGGCTGTCGACTGGTTGCAGCCAAAACCCGACGACACAGTGCTCGACTTGTTTAGCGGTCTGGGTAATTTTAGTTTGCCGTTGGCGCGGGTTACTCAAAAGGTTACCGGTGTTGAGGGTGAGTTGCGAAGTGTGCAGGGTGCGAAAGCCAATGCCGCTTTAAACGGTATCGAAAACACCGAGTTCTTTACCGCAGATTTATTCGAGCCTGAGTTGCAGCAACCGTGGATGAAGCAGAACTACGATATCGTGTTGTTAGATCCGCCGCGGGCCGGTGCCGCTGAAATCATGCCGGTGCTGAAAAAGATCAATGCACCTAGGGTGCTCTATATTTCCTGTCATCCCGGCACGCTGGCACGTGACAGCCGAACGCTGGTCGAAGAACTGGGTTATAAGTTGGTTCAGGCGGGAGTTATCGATATGTTCCCACAAACTGGACATGTCGAATCTATGGCATTGTTTGAGAAATCATGATGTGCATTAGCGAATACCGATGGAGCAGAAAATGAGCAGCATTGAAGTCGAAATTAGTGTGACCCGTCAGCGTTTGCAGGTGCTCGACGGCGACAACATTGTTGCCGCATATAGGGTTTCAACGTCTCAGTATGGCTGCGGGCAACGCGGTGGCAGTCAATGTACGCCGTTGGGCAAGCATCGTGTTAGTGAGAAATTCGGGGATGGTGCTGATAGCGGTACCGTGTTTGTGGGTAGAGAAGCTACCGGCGAGCTTTGGTCGGAAATGTTGAATGCTGCCGGTCCGGAGCGCGATTGGATCCTGAGTCGCATCCTGTGGTTGGAGGGTTGCGAGGCCGGTGTGAACCAGGGCAGCAATGCCGAAGGTTCCTGCGACAGTAAAGACCGGTATATTTATATTCACGGCACGAGTCCGTTGGAGCCGCTAGGTGTGCCAGGCTCACATGGGTGTATCCGGATGGGTATCGATGACGTTATCGAGCTTTACGATCGACTCGCAGTGGGCACGCAGGTAAACATCGTTCCCTGAATTGGATCGGTTGAGTGCACAAGGCACGTAGTTGATTTGAACTTTTTTGGTGTGTAGTGCGGATTGTTGATATGAGTTTAGGTCCTTTAATGGTAGATGTTGCCGGTTACGAGTTAACCGCGGATGAGTGTGATTACCTGCAACACCCGCTGGTTGGCGGCGTCATCTTGTTTAGCCGTAACTACGCCGATCGCATCCAGGTTATGCAGCTGGTGAAGCAGATAAAAGCGTTGCGCTCGCCACAGTTGTTAGTGTCGGTTGATCAGGAAGGTGGTCGGGTACAACGTTTCCGTGAAGGTTTCACCGCATTGCCACCGCTGCATCAGCTGGGTCATCAGTTTGATACCGAACCGATGGCTGCTCGCCATTTAGCATCGCTGCATGGTTGGCTAATGTCATCCGAGATTCTGGATCTGGGCATCGACATTAGTTTTGCTCCGGTTGTTGATCTCGACTACGGCGTGAGTGAGGTGATTGGTGACAGAGCCTTTCATGCGCGTCCGGATGTGGTATCCGCAATGTCACTGGCCTACATGCAGGGCATGCATCGGGCCGGCATGGCGGCGACCGCTAAGCACTTTCCGGGCCACGGTGCCGTGACGGTCGATTCACACCTGGCGTTGCCGGTTGATAACCGCAGCTACAGCGAGCTTAGCGACGATCTTGCTCCTTATCAGACGTTAATCGAGAATCAGCTCGAAGGCATTATGGTGGCGCATATTCGTTACCCGCAGATCAATCCTGATATCGCCAGTCTTTCGCCATTCTGGTTGAAAGGTCAGTTGCGTGAGCAATTTGGTTTTAATGGCGCAATATTTTCAGATGATCTGACGATGGGTGGAGCTGAAGAAGCCGGAACGGTTCCGGAGCGCACGCAGATGGCACTGGATGCCGGTGCAGATGTCGCACTTATTTGTAATAACCCTGAAGCAGCAGTTGCGACGATAGACGCGTTAAATTCTAAGCTCGATCAATATGTGACAGCGGTGGGGCATACCCGCATTGCTGCTATGAGGGCGCGTAGGTACAATCCGGAAGAACTGGTTTACGGTAGTGACGACTGGCGAACGGCCCGCAAAGAACTTGAAGCGGGCTTGCAGCCACCGGAACTCACATTGCAGGGATAGTTTTGGTGAGTAGTTATGACTGAAAAAAATACGCCGGCTGGTTTGCCGGATTCTGATTTAATTTTTAGTGGCGAAGACGTTGCTGTTGCTCTGAAGAAGATGGCAGACGAGATTCAACCCATTATTGATGAGGGTAACTGTGTTTTGGTTGGTGTCATGTTGGGAGCGATGTTCCCACTGGTTCATTTAGCCGAGTTCCTCTCCGGCGATTTTCTTATTGATAGTTGCCATGCCACACGCTATCAATCGGGGCTCGAAGGCAAAGAGTTGTCATGGCTTAAGCAACCGTCCGCGGATCTGGCAGGCCGCATTGTTATTGTTGTCGACGACATTTTTGATCAGGGTATTACCATCGAAGGTGTCGTTGCAGCGTGTGAGGCCAATGGCGCCGCTAAGGTATATAGCGCGGTACTTTGCAGCAAGGCACACGACCGGCAGGTATCCGATTTTAGGCCTGACTTTTCGGCCCTGACAGTACCCGACCGCTATGTGTTCGGCTGCGGAATGGACTATATGGAGCGCTGGCGTCAGTTGCCCGGTATCTATGCTTTGCGTGATGCCTAGAGGGCTATTCTGATGGCACGAATCGGTCTTATCGGTGGTACGGGCGCAAACTTATTTGCGCCGCTCGGGCGCGCCGGCATGCAAGAGATTTTTACCGCTTATTCAGCCGATCCGATTGTGCTTACAACCTGGCACAGTCACGGGCATGAGGTGTTGTTTCTGGCACGTCATGGCAGCAATGCGCAGACGCCACCACACAAGGTGAATTACCGGGGCAACATTGCAGCTTTTAAAAAGGCCGGTGTGGAACAGATTATTGCCCTGAACGCAGTGGGTGGTATTAATGCTGCTGGCGGAGCGCCGGGCACCTTAACGCTACCGAACCAATTGATTGATTACACGTATGGTCGTGAGCACACATTTTACGATGGTGAGCCCGGGCAACTGTGTTCTGACATTGGATTGCCTAGTGAGTTAACTCACATCGAGTTTACGTCACCCTTTGATGAGGCACTGCGCCAGCGGTTGTTGCAGGCTGCAGCTGTTGCAGGAATTAGCGTTACGCCTAACGCGACCTGCGGTGTGATGCAGGGCCCGCGTCTCGAAACCGCTGCAGAAATTAACCGCTTGGAGCGGGACGGTTGCCATATTGTGGGTATGACGTCAGCTCCGGAGGCGAGCCTCGCCGCTGAAGCCGGCATTCCCTATGCCTGTATTGCGGGCATCGTGAACTATGCTGCCGGGCGTGCGCCGGTTGGTGCAGATGGGCAACAGCA
>CBDTTT010000174.1:0-4471 GCA_965363345.1 uncultured Chromatiales bacterium | reverse complement strand
CCCCAGCCCCTAAAATTACTCTCGTTATTTTCTGCAGATACATATCGCTTTAGTGCAAAAGAAAATAACGAGAGCATCAAGAACAAGTTTGCCGTCGCTCAATTCGCTGCGCAATACAACTTTTAGTAGTAGAAAAATCTGAAAAAAAACGGCCCGCATAGCGGGCCGTTTTTTTTCAGCTAATAACACTTTATAAAGACTCGCCCAATACCTCACGAACAAATGGCACCGTTAACTTGCGCTGTGCAGCCAGCGCCTCTGTATCAAGAGTATCCAGCAATGCGAACAATGTGCTCGGACTTCGGTTAACTCTCGCCAGTAAATAATTTGCGGTTTCTAAGGGTAATGTCAGTCCACGCCATGCCGCTCGCTTCTGCAGCGCCTGCACACTATCTTCATCGCTCAAAGCATGCAGCCGGAACGTTGCTCCGGATGAAAACCTGGATTCAAGATCACGCAGCGTAAAGCCAGCGCCGCCCGGAGCAACATTTGCAGCGACAACCAAATGCCCCTCTGATTGCACCAACTCTTCATATAGACGAAACAGTGAGCGCTCCCATTCAGCATCTCCAGCGACACTCTGCACGTCATCAATACACACCACACCTGAGCTACCCATGCCCTCAAGCATACCGGGTTGCATTGCGGGATCGCCTAATGGGAGATAGACCGATGTCAGATTATGTGCTGCGGCTTCTGCAACAAGAGCCTGTAACAGATGGGATTTGCCTGAGTCGACACCGCCCCATAGCCAGATAACGCCGCGAGCGCCCGCAAGCAAAGTATGCATAGCAAACACCGGTGCGGCATTAGCCCCCTCATAGAAGCTATCGAATACCGCATAGTCGGCAAGCTGAACATCTAAAGGAAGCTGACGCATATAGGATTCTTAGACTCGTTCCTGACCGCGGCTAGCTAAAGCGCGTCCGCCCCAAGTCCAGATGTAATCCAGACCACTAATCAAACAGCTCACAAAAACACTCGTACCGAGAATCAACAGAACCAACTCACCGGGAAGCGCGAAGCCCTCCTGGGCAACAACGCAAAGTACAAACATGAGTTGCAAGAAGGTGTTTACCTTACTTATCCAGGTCGGGTCCGCATAAACCTCACCAATCAGCCATTGATACGTAAAGCCACCAATAACAATCGCAAGATCACGGCCAATAACAACTGCCGTCAACCATACGGGTATCAATCCAGATCCGGTTAACACCAGAAAGATAGCCACTAATAAAAACTTGTCTGCCAACGGATCCAGAAAGCCACCCAGCCTGCTGGTCCAATCGAAACGCTTTGCCAAGTATCCATCCAGCGCATCAGAGAATGCGGCGATGGCGACAAGCAACAAAGCAAACTGGAACTCGGAGCGCGTAAGCAATACCAGTATCGGTGCGATGAGCACGATCCGGAAAATACAAATCCAGTTGGGTATTTGTCTGAGTTTAAAGATTGCTGCAAACGACATGGCGCCGAACACTACTCCTTAAGTGTATACACAAGACCATCTGCTACACGATAGCTCGCCCATTCGGGCTCACCCGTTTCGGATACCACCGGAGGTGGGCTGGTCTCCCCCTCCCATTCATGCAACAAACGACCGCGCCGTATATCACGGTCAAGACGATCGCTATCGCTGCGTGAAGTCACTGCAAACTCAACCGCAGTGCCCAGAACACGCGACACGCCAACGTACTCAACAACCGGCAACGATCGTAAATAGTTCAGCACCGTAGCGTACTGATCAAGTGTCTCAACATCCTTGACCGTCAGTATTATCGCGTCCGCTGATGCGGCAAAGGTTGCCAATTGCAGAGCCAGCATATCGGCCACAACATCCGGACCATCTGCGACACCGCCGACCCATTCAGACTTTTTGCTGCCTGCTATAAACAAAGACCAACGTACCTGGGTTCCGGCAGATCCGACCTGACGCAACCGTCCAACCAAAGCCACATCGCTTGAGTACCGTTTAGATGCGGCCAGTGCAACATCGCCAAAACCACCCCAGATATCGGCTGTGGATATCCGGCTCAGGTCTTCAGCATCCAGCAACGGCAGAATAAGTGGCAAGCCACGCGCATTTGCACGGTCAGTAAGAGTTTCACGGTAAGCATCCGCGTTACCGGTATTACTGCCCATAGAACTGTCAGCCGCACCGAGAATACTGCGCTGCCCCTGCCCCTCATCAATAGCCATCCAGACCACTACGGCGGGACGCTCCGGACCCCAAACCGGCAAAGCCGCTGTATCCAAAACCTTACGCACAGCGCTCCGCTCAAACTGCACCCAAATCCGGCCTGAATCCAGATTCCGATACTGCTGAATAAACCGGGATGCATCCGGAAACAGCTCTCTCTGGCGCTCAAGCACTGTGTTTTGTCCAGTCACCTTGACCAACACCACAGCCAGCGCCTGAGAAAAAGCCGCAGAACGAGCCGCAGAGCTATTTGCAGCCACTTCAACCTCGGCCGCATACAAACCCTGCACACGTGCCGCCTGAGCCGCACCTGTCAAAGCCAAAAGCGTCAAAAAAACGCAAAATAAAAGTCTATGTTTCAAAGAAATTTTCATCATTCTGCCTACACACACGTTATTATAGCCTCGCTCTCCGGCTCTGCGGGGCAGCTTCGCAAAAACAAGAGATAAGAATGAATCCAAAGAATCCCGTAACCTATCTCGATGCAGGTGTTGATATTGATGCCGGCAACGAACTGGTTGACCGCATTAAACCTTTCGTAAAAGAAACCCGCCGCCCCGGTGTACTCGGCGGCATTGGTGGCTTTGGCGGTCTATTTGAACTCGACATCAAACGCTATCGCCAGCCGGTACTTGTCGCTGGTGCGGATGGCGTAGGCACTAAGCTGCGGCTTGCAATTGATCTTGACCTGCATGACACAGTCGGCATCGATCTTGTGGCCATGTGCGCAAATGACGTACTCGCGCAGGGCGCAGAACCACTGTTTTTCCTCGATTACTACGGCTGCGGCAAACTCAACAACGATGTAGCTGCCAACGTGGTTAAGGGCATTGCCGAAGGCTGCAAGCGCGCTGGTGCTGCACTACTTGGTGGCGAAACGGCTGAATTACCGGGCATGTACCCCGACGGTGATTATGATCTGGCCGGATTCTGCGTCGCCGTTGTAGAAAAAGCTGCGATTATTGATGGCACAACCATCTCAGCTGGCGACACTCTGATTGGACTCGAATCTTCGGGACCTCATTCAAATGGCTACTCACTCATTCGTAAGGTTCTTGAAAATACCGGCATGAAAGCCGATAGCCCGTGGAAGGACACCACCATTGGTGAACACCTTCTCGAACCCACACGTATCTACGTAAAACCTGTATTGGCTCTAATCGAGCAGATTCCGGTGAAAGGTATTGCCCACATTACCGGTGGTGGTCTGGCTGAAAATCTCGAGCGGGTTCTGCCTGCCGATGTTGACGCGACTGTCGATAGCAGTGCCTGGCAACGACCCGAAATTTTCAATTGGCTGCAAGAGGAAGGCGCTGTTCCCGAAAGTGAAATGCAACGCACCTTCAATTGTGGCATTGGCATGGTTCTGATCGTCGACAAAGAGCAAGCAGATGCGGCTTGCACCATACTTCGCGACGCTGGCGAGAAAGCTTGCATCATCGGCAGCATCGGCGACGGTAACGGTAGCGTTCATCTGCAATCATGATGCGCACCGTTATCATGGTGTCGGGCGGCGGCACCAACCTGCAGGCTATTATTGATGCGGCTGTTCAGGGTGTAGAAATCATTGGCGTTGTTAGCGACACCCCAAAAGCATTTGGGCTGGAACGTGCAACCCTAGCCGGTATCCCGACCGTCACTGTTGATTACAAATCGTTTGTTAGTCGCAGTGATTTCGATAAAGCGCTCTTCGATACAATCCGTCAACTAGATCCGGACATGATAGTACTCGCCGGATTCATGCGAATTCTAGCTGATGATCTGGTCACGCATTACGCTGGCCGCATGATCAACATTCATCCTTCTCTGCTGCCCGACTACCCTGGTCTCGATACCTACAACAGGGTTATCAATGCGGGTGAACAATGGCACGGCACTACCGTGCACTTTGTTATTCCGGAGTTGGATGCGGGACCAGCGATCCTGCAATATAAGGTGCGTATTCAACCGCAGGACACGGCGGAAAGTCTGGCGAAGCGAGTACAGCAGGGCGAATACCTGATCTACCCCCGGGCCATTGCAATGCTGGCGGCGGGTCAACTCGAGCTGCGTGATGGCGTTGTACACAACAACGGGCGCCTGCTCGCTACACCTGAGGTAGTGCATGAACAGCAGCAAGCTTAATCGAGCCAGACTTCGAGTAGCTGGAATATATGTTGCCCCTCTGCTCCTGATAATCATGAGCAATCCTATTCTGGCCATTGCCGGAGAAGACCCTGGTCAAGAACCACGCGAATCACAAACCAACCAGCAGCCCGAAGCCACCCCTAT
>CBDTTT010000173.1:0-4478 GCA_965363345.1 uncultured Chromatiales bacterium | reverse complement strand
TCGCTACAAAACCACTGTATTGCTGAGTACCATACTCAGCCACATCAGCTCTTACACCTGCCTCAAATACATCGCCGGGCTCTTTGGTGGTGTAAGAAATAGCACCGGCAAACGCAGCACGACCATATAGAGCGCTCTGGGGGCCTTTTACAATCTCAATTCGTTCTACGTCAGTCAGCAAACGTTGGTTAGCAAGCAGACCTGAACCGGCCGCAATCACGTTTTCTGTTGTGACATCAATTCCGTCAATAAGAAAAGCCACATTTGAACGACCGCGGGTATTAGATAAACCTCGAATCGCTACACGTGTATCAGAAGGACCGTAAGATGTGTCGAAGCCAACTGATGGATCCAGCTTAGCTACATCGGCCAAGCCAGCAATACCCTGGCGGTCGATAGCCTCTGCGCTAATGGCGGTAACCGCAATGGGCACCTCCTGTAGGCTCTCTGATTTTCTTCGCGTGGTAACAACGATCTCTTCGATCCCTTGTGACCAACCTTCCGTGGACGACACTAGCATCACCGGCACTGCTGTTAGCACGGCAACAAAAATACCGGCAATATTATTGACTCTGGACATGAAGATGGCTCCCCCTACTTCATTTTAAACAAGTATCTCTCGTATGATGCTAAAACGACGCGCCTAAACCGACAAGGTCTCACCGGCAAACACGGGCATTTCTATAATCTATGCGACACATCAGACCGCAAAAATAGTTGTCAGAGTGACCCTACAACTTGGTTCTTATCATAAGCGGCATGCTAGCCCTATGTATAGCTGTATTTTTAGCAACCACCTGTCGGTATATTGCTCATGACAAGTGCAAACTCCATGGCGCCCTATTGAAATCAGATAGCCAGTTAGCCTATCGACAACTTAGAAAATCCTGAATTGATAATGGAACAAATCTACCCATCTCGGTTGCTCTAACCATAAATACTATCGTGAGAGCACATCACGATAGATGCCGTGAGGCTGAAGTCTGACCGTAGCAAAACCTAGGCACAAAAAAACCCCGCACTAGGCGGGGTTTCTGCAGGTGGTGGGCCGTGCTGGACTCGAACCAGCGACCAATTAGTTAAAAGCCAACTGCTCTACCAACTGAGCTAACGGCCCTGCATATTGCGGCTAACGAAATACTGCTCCATCAGCACGAAGCGCATGATACTAAATGAGCGCCAAATAACAAGCCAAAAGCAGCGTTTATCATGCGATTTTTATAGAAAGAGGCAAAAAACTGCTGACGCTATAGAAAGACAGGGGAAACATCGCTTACACAACATACCGGGTCGGGTCTTTTGTTCCCGCCGCTGCAAAACCAGCGCTCCGGAGCCTGCAGGCATCGCAGGTACCGCAGGCCTCACCCGCTGCATTTGCGCTGTAGCACGAGACCGTGACCGAGAAATCCACACCAAGGTCAAGTCCTGCTTCAACAATCTGCTGCTTACTCAGATCAATTAGCGGCGAACACACCTCAACCGGTTCGCCTTCGACACCGCGTTTGGTTGCAAGGTTTGCCATTTTCTGGAATGCATCCAAGTACTCGGGACGACAATCAGGATAGCCCGAATAATCGACAGAATTGACCCCAGTGTATATCCGGTCGGCATTAACAACCTCTGCCCATGCCAATGCATACGATAAAAAGATGGTGTTGCGTGCGGGCACGTAGGTTACCGGAATGCCTTCACTCTCTTCGGAGGGCACATCAATCTTCTCATCGGTGAGTGCCGAGCCACCCAACTGGCCGATATCGATATTGATAACGCGGTGCTCAACCACACCGGCAGCCAATGCAATTTTTCTGGCAGCGTTAATCTCTGCCGCATGACGCTGCCCATAGTCGAAGCTAAGCGCAAAACACTCCTGCCCTTCAGCCTGCGCTATCGCCAACACAGTGGAGGAATCCATACCCCCGGAAAGTAAAACAACACTGCGACTCACAACACCCTTCCAAAACTTAGTTGAACATCAAATACCCAAGAGGCTAGTGCCCGGGTTCTTCGCCCCATAGATACTTATGCAGCTGAACCTGAAAACGCACGGGCAAGCGATCTGCGAGAATCCATTCCGCCAACTCCCGCGCTTCAAGAGTACCCTGCCCCGGAGAAAAAAGGACACAGCAGCTATCGATCAAATCGTGCTCATCAACAAACGCACAACTCCACTCATAGTCAGCTCTATCGCAGATGACAAACTTGAGTTGATCTTCACTGCGCAAGAGCGACAGGTTCTCGAGCCGGTTACGCGCAGCCTCACCTGAGCCAGGTGTCTTGATGTCCATCACCACCGTAACCCGTGAATCTATATCTGCAATATCCAATGCGCCGGCAGTTTCCAGTGACACTTGATAACCTGCGTCACACAGGCGTTTCAAAAAAGCACGGCAATTAGGTTGCGCCAGTGGCTCGCCACCCGTCACGCAAACGTAACGTGCGCCGTAGTCTGCAACCTCGTCAAGAATCGTATCAAATGAGTACCATTCTCCGTTGTAAAAAGCGTATTCAGTATCGCAATAGACACAGCGCAACGGGCAGCCCGTGAGCCGCACGAACACCGTGGGAAAACCACTGGGGCGGGACTCACCCTGGATCGAGTAAAACACTTCGTTTATACGGAGACGCTCATTGGCTGGCAATGCATCGCGTTTTGAAGGCGCTTGTTTCATAGTAGTTATAGAGTTCGGTGCGACCCGCATGAACGAGCCTGAACCGAACTAAACGCCCTCAGCATCCATTTTTGCCAGACGCTCTATGGCCAGCCGTGCCGCAGTAGACTCCGGGTGACCGGTAACAACGGCGTTCAATGCCTTACGTGCCTGCGAATAATTCTTAAGCTCATAATTTGAAAACCCGAGTTTCAACAGAGCATCGGGAATTTTTCGCGAGCCGGGATAGTCATTCACGACTAAAAGAAACGCATTAAGCGCTTCTTCATATTTTTGGGTGACGTAAAGCGTCTCACCCATCCAGTATTGAGCATTGCCACGCAACTCATGATTGGGATATGCAACAAGAAACTGTTGAAAACCTATAATCGCTTCGTCGTAGCGGCCTTGCTTAAGCAACTCGAAAGCCGCCTGATAATTCTCTTCTGCCGAACCGCCCGGAACAGGCAATGCGCCGGCGGGTAACGCTGCGCCGGCAACTACGGCAGCGCTCGCGGCGCTCGCTGAACTCTCAACCGCTTGCAAGCGACTATCGATGTCAAGATACAGATCACGCTGACGCTGCGTCGCCTGCTGACCTTCATATTGCAAAGTCTCTACATCATTCCGCAACAGCTGCAACTCCATTTCGATCTGATCGAGCCGTGTAAGAATCTCAACCAAACTGTCGTTATCAACCACACGCTCGAGCTTGCTTAAGCGCTGCTCCAACGACACGACCTGTGGATAGAGATCCTTTTTTGCGGCCTGTGCCGGCAAGCTAATCCCGATCAATACGACCGGGATTGCCAGCAACACGAGTTTGCGCATTAGGGAAATATTCACATTTAAGAACGAAACTTCAAATCTCATAACTACTCTCTATCCCACACAGCCTATTTCATAACAACGCAGCAATAGGCCGCACGATGATAACTACTTACCGTACGCCAGTTCCGCACGACGGTTTTGTGACCAAGCGTTTTCGTCACTGCCAAATAAGGCCGGACGTTCTTCGCCATAGCTGACAGTGGTCAGCTGACCGGCAGAGGCACCCTGCACTAACAGAACGCTCCTTACTGCCTGAGCACGACGCTCGCCCAATCCCAAATTGTATTCGCGACTGCCACGTTCATCGGTATGGCCCTGGATCCGCAATCCCGACTGAGGATGCAAACTCAGAAACTCGCCATGCTCTTTCAAAATATCGAGGCTATCTGAAGTGACCTGAGCAGAGTCCAGCTCAAAATAGATTGTACGGTTGTCGAGCAACATACCGCTTTCCCCCATAGGGCCGCCATCAGTCGCGACACCAACCGAACCAACGCCGAACGCTGTTGCACCGCTATCATCCGGAATCGCAGTCCCGCTGCCGTTACTGCCGTCTGCGCTATCACCCGCACCGGACGTGGAATCTACGCTGGAACAACCGACCGCAAACGCCATCGCGATGAGAGGTAAGGCCAATTTAAATTTATTCATTTCTACTACTCCTGCTTTGCACAGTGACAACAACATAACTATGTAACCCAAAATACCGATAAAAACCGCATCCGACAAACTCAGTTGACCGGGAAAGGACCCCAGACTGGTTCACGCACATCACCTTCTACCGCCGTAATCTTTTGCTGGACTTTCCCATCGACAGAGACCAGAGCCAGCGAACCCTTCTGACCCGCACGGGTCGCGTAAATCAGCATCTCACCATTCGGTGCGAAGCTCGGCGACTCATCGAGCCTACCGTCACTCAGTACCTGCATATACGTGCGCTCTAGATCAACTACCGCAATTCTATAGTTGCCTCGATCATTATGCACCACGGCCAGTCGT
>CBDTTT010000172.1:0-4493 GCA_965363345.1 uncultured Chromatiales bacterium | reverse complement strand
TGCGCTAATCGCAATTTCCTGCCAGTGCTCAACACGTTTGTTTGCACGTTCGCTGTCTAGTTTGACTACACCGTATTGAGAGTAGACAGGGCGTATTCTGCTGACGCCCATTTCGGTTGCTTTCTGAATGACAGTGTCCATACGCGAACCCTTGCTGACACCCTGCCAGAGCTCGATTTCCAATGCGGATTCGGTGCCTGGATCGTGCGCATCACTTGTGTGCAGTTCAATAGCTGATTTAGCTACCGAAGTGATGGTTGACGGGTATTCGAGTCCACGTCCATCAAACAGAATTACTGTATCTCCTGGCTGCATTCGCAGTGCCTTGCTGATGTGTCTTGCAGGGCTCCCGCTAACAGTCACATCTGCTTGTGCGCTTAGCGGAGTCGGAGAGAATATGCGGGGAGCGCTCATTGTGATTTGGGCCTGATGGGTTGATTGTTGATTCTAGCAGGCGTGGTACAGCAAAGCCTCGTGGTGATACAGTATAAACCTTGGTTTGTATGTCAGATTAGTTTTACCTGGGGCGTATTCTTTTGGTCGGTTCATCTACAACAATAGAAGGTTTGGAGTTGATTGTCGGCACAGGGCTGGTGGCACAGGCGCGTCAGGTTTCATCGCCAAATTTTGATGAGAGGCCGACCGATTGTTCTCCCGATTTGATTGTGATTCACAATATTTCGTTGCCCCCGTGTGAGTTTGGTGGCGATGGGATTGATCAACTATTTACTAATTGCCTCAATCCGGCCGAGCATCCTTACTATGCCGAAATAGATGGGCTGGAAGTTTCTTCGCATTTTTTGCTGCGCAGGGATGGCGAGCTTGTTCAATACGTCGATATATTTAGTCGTGCCTGGCATGCAGGTGCATCCAACTACCAGGGGCGTGCGCGGTGTAATGATTTTGCCGTGGGCATTGAGTTAGAGGGCGCAGATGATGTGCCCTATGAACCGATTCAGTATCGTAAGCTTGCGGAATTAATCACGATGCTCAGAAACAGTGTGCCAACGCTGGCACTGGCGCCGCTGGTGGGGCATTCTGATATTGCTCCTGGTCGGAAGACGGACCCCGGCAGCGCTTTTAAATGGGATGCTCTCGCATCGTTGTTGGATTAACAGGTGTTTTACGTGCGGCGTAATTTGATCTAATGAATTTTCTCGCTTTATTGTTGGGCTTGGGTGTGGAGCGACTGCTGACGCACCTCTTTCACCTGCGTGAATTCCGCTGGCTGGATCCGTTCTTTGATTGGGCGTTTGGAAAGCTCGCCAGAACCAGCAGGTGGGTTGCCGCCGCAGGTATTATTGCCGTCGTATGTGTGGCTATTTTCCCGGTATCCCTTGCCGCGTACCTTTTGGAAGGCACACTCGCCGATATACCGTATTTTGCATTTGCTGTAATTGTATTGCTGTTTTGCTTAGGCCCGCATGATTTGCTGGATGAGGGTAATGATTTTTGCGAAGCAATTAACAAGGGTGATATGGCCAAAGCAAAGGATTTGGCCAGAGATCTCGTTGAAGATTGTGATAGCGACAGTGATGGTGGTCTATCGAAGGTTGATGAAGCAATATATGTACAGGCAAACAATCGAATTTTCTCTGTCGTGTTTTGGTTTGTGGTTTTAGGCCCGATTGGTGCTTGGCTATTTCGTACTGTCGATTTGATGCGTCATCGGGCAAGCTGTGAGTTGCCGCGCCTTAGTCATGAGACTACCCAGCGCGTTACCGCAGAGCCGATCGATGGAGCGTCGCTAACAATTTTCTATGTGCACGGACTGCTGGCCTGGATTCCTTCCCGGTTACTGATTCTTGGTTACATACTTGCAGGAAGCTTTGATGGTGCGATTGGCGGAGTGAAAGCCTATTACGCTCAGTCTGCTCATCTGGTAAATCACTTAAGCACGGATATCTTGAGTTGGGTTGGTCGGGGCGCTGTGGGCGAAGCCTCAATTGTCGATCAGATAGAGCCTGAGAATTCTGATCCAGAATTAGCTGATACCGCAGCAGACGATCCCTTATTTGCAGGAGCAGCTGCCGAGCGCGCCTGTTCTGCGGTAGATCTTGTACGTCGTACCTTGTGGCTTATTTGGTGTCCTGCACTCGCAATACTTACGCTAACTGATTGGGTATTTTGATCCTTCACGGTTGCCGGGTGGCGAGCCTTTTGATGTTGCTGTGCTCGGCATTACTTGGTTGTGCGCCAAACGAATCCGTTGAAGTGCTAGTTGAGGACACTGGCTCAATGCGTATTGTGTCATTGGCACCGAATCTGACTGAGCTTGCATTTCAGGCCGGAGCCGGCGATCAACTTGTTGCCGTCGTTGAATACAGCGATTATCCACCCGCAGCTTTAGAGCTTCCCCGCATTGGCGATGCTTTCCGCATTGATTTTGAACAACTCAGAGCACTGGACCCCGATTTGATTCTGGTTTGGGAGTCGGGCAATCCTAAAGAGATGCAGGCGCGTTTGGTTGAACTAGGTTACACGCTGTTGGTGCTTGAGCCGAAAAGCATTGAAGACGTTGCCGATCATCTTCGCATCATCGGCGAGTATGCAGGCACTTCCGATATTGCAGATGCGGCTGCTGTGGAATATCTCAGGCAGCTTGATGAGGTTTGGAATAGCTATGGTGCCGAACCTGATATCAGTGTGTTTTTCCAGATTTCGGCAGCGCCATGGTTTACGGTGAATGGTGACCACGTTATCAGTCAGATTCTGGGCCGCTGCGGCGGTCGGAACGTGTTCGCAGATATCCCGATTATTGCCGGTTCGGTCTCTTTGGAATCGATATTGGCAGCCAATCCCGAAGTAATTGTTGCCCCTGTAGCCGGACCGGATGACATTGAGTGGCGTGACCAATGGGCCAGGTTTGACGGTGTTGCAGCAGTGCGAGCTGATGCGTTTATAGATGTTGGCAGGGATGAGATTAGTCGTTCCAGCATGCGTCTTGCAGATGGCGCTCGCCAAATCTGCAGTGAGCTGAGCCGAATCCGCAATATTCGCGATTAACTGCAAGCGTTATTTGTTGCGGCGATCTAGTCGCGCGACCAGAGCACTTCGGAGCCATTCTCGTGCCTTGATAGGCATCGTGCGATCACAAACAACAGATCAGATAAACGATTCAGGAAATTGATTGAGTCCTGATTGACGCTTTCTTCGGTTGCGAGTGTTAACACCCGTCTTTCAGCGCGTCGGCATATTGCTCTGGCTAAGTGACAGGTTGATGCAGCTTTGCCACCACCGGGAAGTATGAATTCCTTCAATGGTGGAAGGTCGGCGTTGAAGGTGTCGATGTGGCCTTCTAATTCGCCAGTTGTTTCTGCGGAGATCATCGTGTGTCCCGGAATGCATAGTTCGCCTCCGAGATTAAAAAGATCGTGTTGAATGCTGGTTAGTACAGCACCGATATCGTCAGGAACGTCTTGGCTTATAACGACCCCAATGGCACTATTTAGCTCATCGATAGTGCCAAATGCCTCAACCCGTAAATCATCTTTACGGACGCGGTCACCATTACCCAACCCGGTCGATCCATCGTCGCCGGTGCGCGTGTATATTTTGCTTAATCGGTTGCCCAATTTTTCTATTCCGATGTGATTAGTGAGTTGTCACATTAAACGAGACCGTCGTTCGGCGCAAAGATAAAACCTATCTTGATTGTTTTTCTCAGGCGGGTACTAATGACTGAAATCGTTTGCCCTGAAGATTCTCATAGCTAACACCGTACAGCTCTTGCAATCGTTCCGGGGTCAATAGGTCTGATGCTACGCCAAACTCCCAGTCGCCATTGCCACTAAGAAGCAGAGCATGATTCGCATAACGGGCGGCAAGTAGTGGGTCGTGGATGCTGGCGAGAATAGTTTTTCCATCACCGGCGAGTTTGCTCAGTGTTTCCATGATTGCCATCTGGTGCTGTGGGTCAAGATGGTTGGTGGGTTCATCAAGTAGCCAGATATCCGGGTCTTGCAAACGCATAGTTGCCAGAGCGACCCTGCGTCGCTCGCCGCCGGAAAGCGAATTGATCAGTCGGGTCTCGTAACCCCTAAGACCCATTTCGTGAATGACCTCAGATGCTTGTTGCCGGAGTGCGGGGCTTTCTTGTTCCCAGAACTTGAGCTGCGCGTACTGCCCCATCATTACTGAGTCTAATACGGTTGTGGGGAAGGCATCTTCATGAACCTGCAGCAATAGCCCCAAGCGCACGGCGATTTCTCTGCGCGACAGGGTGCTTATATCGATGTCAAAAAGACTGATAGTTCCGGTTTGTATCGGGCGCAGTCCGGCTAGAGTGTGCAACGACAGTGTCTTGCCGCTGCCATTCAGGCCCAAAACGCAGGTGAGCGAACCCCCGGGAAGCCGCAGGGTTAAATTATTAACCAGTGTGCGTCCGGCAACTGAGATAGACAGCTGCTCACATGTTAGCGGGGTCATCATGGGGAATTTGTAAGCCTGTAGTGAATAGGCAACAGTGTGCCATGTAGATACCGTGGCGCAAG
>CBDTTT010000171.1:0-4541 GCA_965363345.1 uncultured Chromatiales bacterium | reverse complement strand
TATTTAAGCCCCCTCGGTTGGATGACAGCTGTCGCATTTATTGCCGGCGCCGTCTCTTCTGGAGTCGCGGGTTGGTTCGGTATGTTTACCGCAACCAAAGCGAATGTCAGAACAACTCAAGCTGCACATACCAAAGGTCAGGCCGCTGCACTAACAGTTGCCTTCTTCGGTGGGTCAATTATGGGTCTGGCCGTAGCCTCACTCGGCCTGCTTGGCCTGGGCATTGTTTATCTTCTTTTCGGCGGCGACCCAGAAACCGCGCATCACATTCATGGCTTTGGCATGGGTGCTTCAGTAGTCGCATTGTTCTCCCGAGTCGGTGGTGGCATTTTCACCAAGAGTGCTGATGTTGGTGCAGATCTGGTCGGCAAACTCGAACAAGGTATTCCGGAAGATGACCCCCGCAACCCCGGTGTTATTGCCGACAATGTGGGCGACAACGTGGGTGATATTGCCGGCATGGGCTCCGACATTTTTGAATCCTATTGTGGTGCCATGATCGCAACCATTGCGATTGCATCGACACTCGCCATTGCCAAGGTCAGCGACCTTGCACCAGGAATGAGTGAAGCGGATGGTCGTAGCGTACTCATGTTCTTGCCACTAGCTCTGTCCTCTACCGGACTGATCGCATCAATCATTGGTATCGGTGTTGTGAGAGGTTTCTCCAACGCCAACCCGGCACTTGCACTGCGTATCGGCATGATCGGCAGTACCGCGATGTTTATCGTAGCTGCTTACTTTTTGATGGGCTATCTCGGTATCGACAATGGCATCTGGTGGTCCGTAGTCTTCGGTGCGGGTGGTGGTGTCGTCATCGGACTCATTACCGAGTACTACACATCCTCAACACCGGTCATACGTATTGCTGAATCCGGAAAAACAGGACCGGCAACAGTAATGATTACCGGTCTCGCCGTTGGCATGCAGTCGGTCGTGGTTCCCGTACTAACCATCTGCGCAATCATCTATGTCTCAACAGAGCTTGCCGGCGTATACGGTGTCGGCGTTGCCGCCGTTGGGCTGCTCGCCACCGTTGGCATGACGATGGCCGTCGATGCTTACGGCCCGATTGCTGACAACGCAGGCGGTATCGCAGAGATGGGTGGACTGGGTGCAGAGACACGTGAAATTACCGATTCATTGGACGAGCTCGGCAACACCACGGCGGCAATGGGCAAAGGTTTTGCGATTGGTGCAGCGGCACTCGCGGCACTCGCTATTATTGCGGCATTCGTTGAATCCATCAGCCACGAATCGGGTGAAGAGTTTATCCTGCATCTGGGCAACCCACTAGTTCTGATCGGCCTGTTTATCGGTGGCATCGTGCCGTTTCTCATTGCCAGCATCACCATGACCGCTGTAGGCGAAGCTGCCATGACCATGATCGAGGAGATCCGCAGACAGTTCCGTGAAATCCCCGGCCTCATGGAAGGTACGGCAGAACCGGACAACGCCAAATGCATCGACATTGCGACAACAGCGGCACTGCGAAAAATGCTGCTACCGGGCTTAATCGCCGTCGCTATTCCACCTGCTGTTGGCTTCGGCTTAGGTCCTGAGGCTTTAGGTGGAACGCTTGGCGGTGCCCTGCTCGGCTGTGTTCTACTGGCTCTTACAATGGCCAATGCAGGCGGTGCCTGGGAT
Source organism: uncultured Chromatiales bacterium (assembly GCA_965363345.1). Classification (GTDB taxonomy): domain Bacteria; phylum Pseudomonadota; class Gammaproteobacteria; order Steroidobacterales; genus JABIQA01. Next base: position 2,894 of record CBDTTT010000171.1, on the reverse strand, counting down.
AACGCTAAGAAGTATGTTGAGAAGGGCAATCTCGGCGGCAAAGGTTCGGATGTGCATGCCGCAGTGGTTGTAGGCGATACCGTTGGTGACCCGTTCAAAGACACCTCCGGCCCCTCCATGAATATTCTAATTAACGTCATGGCTATCGTCAGCCTGGTGATTGCACCCCTGCTGGTTTAGATCGGCTGCATTAAGCAACATAAAAAAAGGGCTACGGCCCTTTTTTTATGTCTGCTTTATCGACTACTGTTATGGGTATCAATGCCAAACTCGGTATAGTAATGCCATGCTCTTACAGCGTGCTTGCCACATCCACTAAAGCAGAAATCGTTATGAACAAAACACCTGCACTAACCTCGGTCGATTCACATGTCTAAAAAGGGTGCAACAGGCGTTCGCCGCATATGGAATGCCTTCTTCTATTCTATGAAGGGGCTGCAGGCGGCTTGGAAACACGAAGCGGCATTCCGGCAGGAAACACTGCTCTTAGTGATACTGACGCCCTGTGCATTTTGGGTGGGTGAAACACCGTTGGACTACGGACTGCTTATCGGCAGTCTTATTCTGGTGCTAATCGTTGAGCTTATTAACTCAGGCATAGAAGCGATAGTCGATCGTATCGGGCTCGAGCAGCACGAATTATCAGGTAGAGCGAAAGATATAGGTTCTGCCGCAGTATTGCTGTCACTGCTGCTAGCCGGTCTGATATGGCTCGCGGTTCTCTGGCAGAACCTCTAAGTAAAATTTCATGAAAACGAGCTACGACCTCAGTCGTACAACCAATGCCATAATCGCTACACAGGCATTTATCACACCCATAAATATAAAGGGTGCCGTCGGCGAGATAGCATCAAAGATAATGCCGCATAAGAAGCTGAGCGAAAGTATGCCGAAGGTACCGCACAGCGCATAGAACCCAATGATCGAACCGCGAATTCTAGGGGGTGCTTCCTGCCCAACCAGTGAGCCACAACTGATTACCGCACTGGTTTCGCCAATACCCAACAAGATACATGCCGGAATAATGATGGCCGGATTAAACGGGTCATCGATAAAGCCCATAAAAAAATAACCGGCCGCAGCAGTTGCCAAACCAAGCGTTACCGCGGTAACGCGATTAACCCTGTCGATGATGATTCCGTAGATCGGCGCCCACAACATAATAGAAAGATTAAGTAAGCCAAAATACTGACCACTCGTGGTCGCCACTTCGGTGCTATCCATACCCTGCCCGGTACCTACATGCATAAACCAAAGGGCGAAATAGGTGCCGGCGACCGCAAGGTCGCCACGGGCAGCAAATGCGGCCAGAAACGACAACATCAGCTTCTTGTTCTTACGCGCCTCAGCAACGGCATCACTGATACCAGAAAACATACTGCTGGTGCGATGATCCGGATCGGGCAAACCACCGTACAGGCCAAAACGGGCGAGCATAGAACCAAACAAACCAATACCGACACAAATCATAAACGTCGAAATAACGGCTTCATTCTGTGAAGCACCCTGCCCCGCGAAGTACTCCGGCAAGCGCATGATACCAACAGCCATCACCAGCACACCTAAGCCGCTGAAGAGACTGTTCATGCCGGTGTATTTACCGCGCGAACGATCCTGAGGGTAATCCTGAATGACCGTCAGCATGGTGGTCGAGATCACACCCATGCCAACACCCAGCAGACCACGAAACAGATACAATTGCATGATGCCTTCAGCTCTTGGGTATAAGCCAAGGCCTACAATCAGAATCAAGAAACCAACCATAACGATAACGCGGCGGCCGGTGCGGTCAGATAGAGCACCGATAAAGACCATGATGCATAGCGCTATCACATCGCTTAATAAACCGAGATTGGCGGTGAGTGTGCCCTGTTGATCCGGGGGTACTTCTAAACCCTGGAAAATCAAAGGCTGAATGAAGTTGACGAAGGGAACCAGAATCAGTGATATCCAGTTCACAGCAAACATGACGACAACATGTCTGCGGGTAATCCCCGGCGAAAGATGCCAGGGACCAAATTTAATGCCAGTCGAGTTTGCGTTACTCATAACGGTTGCTGCCCCCACAGTCAGATAAACCGAAACACTGAGTAGCTAGATTGGCTGCATACAAGCAGCAACGCAGCAAAAAGCGGTCTAAGTGTCCATTAGGCAGGCTAAATACTAATCAACCAATGCGAATGCCGTCAGCCCGCAACCGGAATACTGATCGAAAACTAAAGAATGCAGACATAAAAAAAGCCCCGCTAGCGGGGCCTTTTCATCAGGCTATTTTTCGCTTCAGATTAAGGAACCTGAGCCATCCATGAGCTATTGGCGAACCACTTCTTGATTAGTGCTTCCATAGCGCCTGTTCCAGCCAATGCTTGCGTGTAATTACTCACTAGATTAACCAGCAAAGGATCACCAGGAGCAACTGCAATACCGATAGGCTCTAGCGTCAAAGGATTAGAAACCACGAAGCCTGCCTCAGGATTACGCAGAGCACTCAATGCACAAGTAGGCGCATCTGCTATAACTGCATCAACCTCGCCAGCAGCAAGCATTGCTACTGCTGCAGCATGATCTTTAGTTGGCACAATCTTGGCTTTGTTCAGCAAGGCACCTGCAAACTGTTCAGATGTCGAACCTTTCAAAACGGCAATGCTTACATCAGGAGTATTAACTTCTTCAGCATTCTGAGCAGCAGCTAACTTGTCTGAAGTCGTCAGAATAGATGCACCGGAGATGTAGTATGGACCAACAAATGGCACGCGGGTATTACGCTGCAATGTTGCTGTCATACCTGATATGACCAGGTCAACCTTGCCAGATTCAAGTGCAGGCAACAGGTCGGCAAACGGGATCTCAACGATTTTAAGCTTAACGCCCATAGAAAGCGCTAGTGCAGTCGC
>CBDTTT010000170.1:0-4572 GCA_965363345.1 uncultured Chromatiales bacterium | reverse complement strand
GCCTTGATCTGGGAGCAGGTTATTGATGAACTGCTCGAGAAATACCCTACGGCCAACCCACCCGCATTGGCGCGTCTGGCAAGCCGGTCATGGAAATTGCTGCATCAATGGCAGGTAGCGCCTGCAGACATGCGTTCAGCTGCATACTCACCAGATCAAAAAGCCTTTGTCGCCTGGTCAAATTCGTTTCGGAAGCGGTGCGAACAGGAAGGCTGGCTTACCGCAGACGAATTACCCAGCCATATTACAGCGCTTCTTAGCAAGGGCTTGATCAATTTTTCAGCACCTATACGGTTTGTCGGTTTCGATGATTTTAATCCTCAGGAAAATACTTTGCTGCAAGCTCTGGTTGGCGCCGATGTCGATGCCCAGCTGGTAGCCGCGCCCAATCTATTAGAAAGATGCGAGCGCGTGAGTTTTGCCGATGAAGAACAGGAACTCGCGGCCGCTGCACATTGGGCTAAAGAGCGTTTGCAGAATAGTCCCGGTGAGTCGGTTGCTGTATTGATTCCTGATCTTGAGCAGCGTGCTGCACATGTGCGGCGTGTGTTTATGGATTGCCTGATGCCTGACTGGCGTAGTACCGGAGGTAAGTTTTTACCGCCGGTGAATCTTTCGCTCGGCCAACCCTTGGTTGAGAAGGGCATGATTAGTACTGCTCTGCGCTTATTGGGTTTGCCTTGGCGGGCGATGCCCTTTGCCGATATCAGCTTGTTGCTGCGCAGCCCCTATGTTGCGGGCTTTGACATCGAACAAATGGAGCGCGCTACCGCAGAACTCGAATTGCGAGGGCAGGGGATTGTCGAAATTCGTGCTGCCTCTTTGGCCTACCGAACACGCGAGACTGCGCCTGTATTTAGTAAGTTGCTCACTGCAGTGCCTAAGTGGAGCGGGTCTGCCCGGGCATCAGTGTGGGCAGAACGTTTTGCCGGGCTGTTAAACAGTTGCGGCTGGCCTGGCGATCAATCACCTCAAAGCTCCGAGTATCGTGCGTTTACCAAGTGGCAGAAACTGCTGGAAGAGCTCGCCGGCTTTGATTCTGTATTGGGCGATATTTCTGTGGGTCGTGCTCAGCGGGTGCTGCGTTCTTTGGCTGCGGGCACGTTATTTCAGGCTGAAGGCAACCCGGATGGTGTCCAGGTTATGGGCTTGCTTGAGGCCAGTGGCCAACAGTTTGACCATCTCTGGCTGGGCGGCTTAACAACAGACGTCTGGCCCCAGTCGGCACAGCCGGATTCGCTTATTCCGTTTACGCTCCAACGCAACTTGAGCATGCCTAACAGCACGCCGCTGGTGACTCATGCATTCGCATCAAAAGTGATGCAAGCCACCTTGAACAGCTCCATGCGTCCTGTGGTGAGTTGGCCGAGATTCAGGGATGAGGAAGAGTTGCATGCAGCACCCTTGCCGGTTGCTTCTATAGATGATATCGCACCTAGTTTGCATGACGACAAGACCTATGCAGAAGCAATCTATGCGAGCCGTAATATCGATGTGCTCAATGGGGACGATGACATTCCGCCACCTGTAGCTATGGGGCAAAAAGTCTATGGCGGATCAGGACTGCTTGCCCAGCAGGCGGCCTGTCCGGCAAGAGCATTTGTTGAACGCCGTCTTGGCGCCAGAGAGTTGCGTCAGGCCGTGTCGGGGCTAGACCCGATGGTGCGTGGCGAACTCATGCATAAGGTGCTGGAGCTTTGGTACCAGAAATATCCGCAAAGCAGTTCGCTCAAAAGTATGGGTGATGATGAACGCGCCGCGAACCTTACTAGTGTGATTCAGCAGCTATTCGAGCCACGTTTGGCTGCCGAGCAGGGCGTGCTTGCGATTGTGAATCAGCAGGAAGCGCTGCGTTTGCAAGTTGTGGTGGAGAAGTTTTTTGGGCTGGAACTGCAGCGTGAGCCTTTTACGGTTGTGCAAACCGAGGAGCCTGCAGAAGTTGAAATCTTCGGTCTTGAGCTGAGCTTGAAACTCGACCGTGTTGATCGCCTCAGTAATGGTGACCTGTTGGTTATCGATTATAAGTCTAGCAAGATTACTCATTCACGTTGGGCGCCACCACGTCCGACAGAAGCTCAGTTGCCTCTGTATGCGGTCACGGGAAATGCTCAGGGTATTGCTATTGCAACGGTGTCCAGTAAAGAGATTCGCATAGACGGTTGGTCAGATTCAGAGACCGGGCTTAAGAACATCAAACCCATTGAGAAGCTGAAGTTCGATGTCGATAGCTGGGATGACCTGATTGAGGCATGGCGCGAGAGTTTCGATATTCTGGCGCAAGAATTTTTGGCCGGTGATTTTCGAGTTAATTTGCACGATCCTAAGCTTGCTCAGGGTGAGTTCGGATTAGTTATCAGAAGTTCGGAACTGCCCGTTGTTGATGATGAAGACACAGATGGGGAGTTCTCATATGACTGAGAGCAAGCCAGTCATGCTGCCGGTAGATCACGCCGAGCGGCTGCGTGCCCTTAATCCAGAAGAGTCATTCATTATCCAGGCGCCTGCAGGTTCCGGTAAGACCCATCTTTTGATCCAGCGCTATCTGAAGCTGCTGACCTGCGTGGATGAACCCGAGCAGATTGTTGCAATCACCTTCACCGTGAAAGCTGCCGGTGAGATGCGTGAGCGTGTGCTCGGGGCATTAGAACGCGCACGTCAGGGCGTCGCGCCTAAAGAGCCACACGAGGTCTCAATGGCAGAGCTGGCTGCAGCTGCCGTAGCAAGAGATACGGAACGTGGCTGGGATCTTGAACATTTTCCGGCGCGCTTACGCGTGACCACTATCGATTCTTTGAATCGCCAACTGAGCTCCGCTGCACCCCTGATTGCCGGTGGTTTGTCGCTCAATGCCGTCAGTGATGACCCAGCGGTTTTGTACAAGGCAGCGGCGAATCGCTTGTTGGCTTATATGACAGATGATTCCGAGCCCGGGTTTGCGGCGGCGGTAAAAGCAGTGCTCATGCATCTCGACAACAACGTCGATAGGTTTGAGTCGCTGGTTGGCCAGATGTTGGCACGACGTGAGCAGTGGCTGCCCGTGTTGGGCAGTGGCGCGGGCATTACCGATGAGCGACATGAGCTTGAAGCTTGTCTTAAAGAAATAATTGACGACAGGTTAGCTGCGGTCGACCGGCGACTTTCTCCGGGCTCTAAGGCAATGCTGCCAGCGCTTCTTAGCTTTGCAGCCCAAACATTGATCGACGCAGACCGACTGCTAACCGTCCCTAATTGGCTTGAGGCGACTGCTTTTCCCGAGCCTGTTGCCGCTGAGTTGGCCTGCTGGCAAGAACTGGCAAACGCCTTCCTCACGAAAGACAAGGGTGGCGCCTGGCGAAAGACAGTAGATATAAAAAGCGGCTTTCCGGCAAAGACGGACGAAAAGGACACCATGGTCGGTCTCATCCGTGGCATGTCCGAAGAAGATGTTTCGGGTGTTTTGCTTGAGTCATTGCACGGACTCAGGTCCTTGCCGGACCCGACGATAGCTGATGGCCAATGGGAGATGCTTGAGCATCTGCTGCAGATTTTGCCTCTGGCCGTATTTGAATTGGGCGAGGTGTTTCGTGAGCGCGGTGAAGCCGACTTCTCTGAGGTATCAATTGAGGCGCAGACGGCACTTGGGTTGAGTGAAGCGCCGAGTGACTTGGCTCTGGCGATGGATTGCCGACTTCAACATCTGCTGCTCGATGAGTTTCAGGACACGTCTGTCTCTCAATACCAACTGCTGAAACTGCTATTGCGCGGCTGGGTGCCGGGTGACGGCAGGAGTTTGTTTCTGGTCGGTGACCCGATGCAATCAATTTATCGTTTCCGTCAGGCCGAGGTGTCCAACTTCCTGGAGGTTGCAGAGCACGGCATAAACACTGACGGTGGCTATTGGTTTAAGCCCACCGCATTGCAGTTGCAAGCAAATTTCCGCTCAGATCCGGTTGTTGTTGATTGGGTTAATAATGCTTTCAGCGAGATTTTGCCTGAGCAGGATGATGTTCTTACCGGTGCTGTGAGTTTCTCAGCGAGTGTTGCAAGCCTGCCGTCCGGCGCAGGTGCAGACGTTGCCTGGCATGTTATGCCTGAGAACTCTTACGACACCGAAGCCCGTTTGGTTGTCGACTTGATTGAAACGATCCGTAATGAAGATCGTGCTGCCGATACTGAGTCATCGATCGGAATTCTGGTTAGGAGCCGGCGCCACGCGGCAGGCATCGCGAATTTATTACGCAGTAAAGCCATTCCGTTTGCAGGTAAAGATCTCGAGCATATGGCAGACATTCCATTGGTGCAGGATTTGCTATCCCTGACCCGTGCCTTATTGCATCCCGCTGATCGCCTCGCGTGGACGGCGGTGTTACGCGCACCTTGGTGTGGTTTGAGCCTCGATGATTTGCACAGCTTGCTCGCAGCTGATCGCAAGGCCGCCGTTTGGTTATTGCTGAATGCTCCTGAGAAGCAGGCTGAGTTAAGTGAGGACGGACGTGCCCGGGTAATGAAGTTGGTAGCGACTGTTGCTGCCGCATTTTCGCGTCGTGGCAGGTTGCCTCTATGTGATTGGATTGAAGGTGTTTGGCTTGCATT
>CBDTTT010000169.1:0-4573 GCA_965363345.1 uncultured Chromatiales bacterium | reverse complement strand
AATAACATGCCGATAGCAATTGACAGGAAGATGACATGCACCCACCACATACCTAACCACGAAGGTGTAACGCCCTGCTCCACCCAAACTTTAGCGGCAGCGAGTATGTTGGCATAAACGATATACAGAAAAATTCCGCCTGCGATGTTGCTGTAACGCCCCTGTCGCGGGCGTGATTTGCTTAGTGGAACAGCAAGTACGGTCAACACAAATAGTGTAAGCGGGACCGAGAGTCGCCACTGAATTTCAGTATTGGCCTCATCAGGTGCCTGCTTCAGCAGTTCCCGCAATGACATAGCATCAATATCAAGCTGGAGTGGCTGCGTCTCCGGGGTCATATACGGAATACCGTGTTCCGCGAAACCTATAATCCGAAACTCTGGAGAGCCCGGCACACCCTCATACCGTTTACCATCAAGAAAGGTAAGTACCTTTGCACCTGTCGTTTCATCGTTTCGCTGCACCGCCTCTGCAGCCACAATCACCTGGATCTCGTCACCCTCACGATTCTGCACAAACACATTGGTCAGACGACCATCTTCACTAACTGTTTCGGCGTAAAGCACAGCACTGCGGGTTCCCAAAGGAATAAATCTCCCGGCTTCCAGCATGCTCAAACTCAGGTTCTTGCGTGCCTCGTAACTAATCTCGAGAATAGTGCGCCTAGCGGCCGGAGCAATATCCAAAGATAGCCACGCGGCCATACCCGAAAGCACAATCGCGATAACTGCCAGCGGACGATACAAAGATGCAGGGCCAATGCCGCACGCCATGATGGCAGCCATCTCACTGTCCCTATAAAAGCGGGCCAGCGACAACATAATCGAGATAAAAATACTGACAGGCATCAGAATGGTCAGGTACTGAACCGAACCCAAGGCCATGAGGGCGAAGAGAGCATCTTTAGGAAGCTTCGAGCCCGCAGCATCACCAAGCACTTGGGCAAACTGTTCTGTCAGCAGCACCAGCAACAAAACAACGGTTACGGCTACCCAGGTCATCAGGGTTTCGCGCAATACGTAACGATTAAGAATACTGGGCATATTAAGCAGAATATCAAGTAAACTAGCGACTACTGCTCTGGCTCGGCAGCACCAAACCTTATGATGGGTTCTGGGTGTGAATAGAGTCAAGCCCGAAACCAACCAACCGACCTTTTATTACTGCCCTCTTAAGGAGAATTCAATGCGATTTCAAGTCAAAACCGGCAAACCAGAAAAGCAAAGCTGCAAGGTTGCCGTAGTGCCGGTGTTTGAATCGGGCACACTTGGAAGCACAGGCAAAGCCATCGACAAACTCTGTGGTAAAGCGATCTCAGGCGTAATCAAGGCTGGCGACATCAGCGGCAAAAGTGGCGAGATGTTGCTGCTCACTGAAACCGGCGATATGCCAGCTGGCAGAATCCTCCTTGTAGGCTGTGGCAAAGAAGATGAATTTGACCGACTGGAGTATCGTAAAGCTGTCCAGGCGAGTTGCGCTATCCTTGTTAAGAAACCTTATACCGATGCTTTGTTCTATTTAGCTGATGATTGTGTTGCCGATGAACATGCATACCGCGCGGCACGCATCATTGCCGAAACATGGCACTACCAGTCGTATAAATTTCAATTACCCGGCAAGGGCAAAGCGCCAGCGGCGCCAGCACTAAAAAGCATCGGCATCGCTGTTAATAGTAAGTATGCCAGCGCGGCGAAAAAGGGACTTAGTGATGGAGACGGTATTGGTAAAGGCATGAACTTTACCCGCGACCTCGGCAACACTCCATCGAACTACTGCACACCGAGCTACCTTGCAAAACAGGCTAAGGCTCTGGCTAAAAACGAGACAAAACTTACAACACAAGTATTGAACGAAACCGAGATCAAAAAACTCGGCATGGGCTCCTTTCTTTCGGTAACAGCCGGCAGCAAAGAACCAGCCAAGTTCATCATCATGCAGTATCAGGGCGCGGCAAAAACGGCCCGCCCCGTTGTAATAGTCGGCAAAGGCATTACCTTCGATACCGGCGGTATCTCTTTGAAGCCGCCGCCCACTATGGATGAAATGAAATTTGATATGGGTGGCGCTGCTGCTGCCTTTGGTGTGATGCGCGCCGCTATAGAAATCGGTATTAAGATCAATTTGGTCGTCCTTGTCCCTACCTGCGAAAACATGCCGAGCGCAACCGCCACAAAACCAGGCGATGTTGTCACCTCCATGTCAGGTCAAACTATCGAAGTACTCAACACCGATGCTGAAGGCCGTTTGATTTTGTGTGATGCACTAACTTACGCAAAACGTTTTAAGCCTGCCGCTGTCATTGATGTCGCAACGCTCACAGGTGCCGTTGTTGTTGCGCTGGGCAAATATCGCATGGGCCTCATGGCGAATTCAGACGAGTTGGCAAACGAGCTTCTCAGTGCGGGCGAATCTGCCGATGACCCTGCCTGGCGCCTGCCGTTAGATAAGCAGTACAACGATCTGCTTAAAAGTAACTTTGCTGACATGGCAAATATTGGTGGTCGTGATGCTGGCACTATTACTGCCGCTTGTTTCTTGTCGCGCTTTACCGATGGCATGAACTGGGCGCATCTTGATATTGCCGGTGTGGCTTATCATAGTGGCGCTGCCAAAGGCGGCACGGGTCGCCCTGTGCAGTTGCTGGTTGAATACCTGCTAAATCGCTAACGGCAACGCCGACGAGGAGAATCGTGTTGCAGGATACTGCGACCCGCGTAGATTTCTACATTCTGGAGACGACAACCCCGTCAGACAGAATGCACTTTGCATGCCGGCTTATTGAAAAGGCATACAAGGCAAAGCATAGACTCTACCTGCTCACGGGATCTGTAAGCCAAAGTGCGGAAGTCGACAAACTGTTGTGGACATTCCGCAAAGAGGGCTTCGTGCCCCATGAGATTGCCGGAGATAGCAATAGCACAGCCGCACCGATTATCATTGGACACGAACAGCCTGATGCAACCCATTGTGACCTGCTAGTGAATCTTTCATCAGTGCAGCCTGCGAACCTGCAACAGTTCAAACGCGTTATTGAAGTCATTGATGCATCAGAAAATATACGCAACACAGGCAGACAACGGTTTAGTGATTACCGTGCAGCAGGGTTAACGCCGGAAACGCACAAAATTGGCAGCACACATGCGGATTAATAAAAAAATTAATTTATGAGTGACGACGACGACATTCCGGTATTGACGGAAGCGGTAGATATTCCGGTGCTAACCGAAGCGGTAGAGATTAACTCCACCGCGCCGTTTGTTGCACCTGCACTCGATGAATTTCAAATCAATGAATTGCGAATACGTTTAACCGATAGCGCCTATAGCTTGATGGAGCGTCTGATTTATAACGCAATCAGAGAAATGGAAAATGCTCTTCTAGAGGATCTGGCAAATAATCTACGCGATGAACTGCCGGAACTTATCGATAAAATCTTACAAGAACATCTCGGCACTGCTGACAAGCAGTCAAAAGACGCGGAAAACAGTTAGATGGATAAAACATACCAACCCGGCGATATTGAAAAGCGCTGGTATAAGCAATGGGAAGAAGCAGGCCACTTCGCACCTTCAGGCACAGGCAAGCCCTATTGCATCATGATTCCACCGCCCAATGTCACCGGCACATTGCATATGGGGCACGCGTTTCAAGACACCATCATGGACACTCTGGTGCGCTACCATCGCATGCAGGGCAACAATACGCTCTGGCAGCCCGGCACCGACCATGCGGGTATCGCTACGCAGATGGTTGTTGAACGCCAGCTCGAGGCCGATGGCATTAGTCGTCATGACCTTGGTCGTGAGGCATTTCTAGAGAAAGTCTGGGAATGGAAAGAGAAGTCCGGCAACACTATCTCCGGGCAACTGCGCCGCATGGGCAGTTCACTCGATTGGGAGAACGAACGCTTCACAATGGATGAAGGCTTATCCAAAGCCGTCGCCGAAGTATTTGTAAGCCTCTATGACGAAGACCTCATCTTCCGTGGTAAACGTTTGGTCAACTGGGATCCCGCTCTGCATACCGCTGTATCAGATCTGGAAGTTATTTCTGAAGAAGAAAATGGCTATCTCTGGCACTTCCGCTACCCACTGGCAAACGGCGAAGGCCACCTCACTGTTGCGACTACGCGCCCGGAGACCATGCTTGGTGATGCCGCTGTGGCAGTGCATCCCGAAGATGAACGCTATAAACATCTGATCGGCAAGCAAGTTAGCTTGCCACTAACCGGCCGTCACATTCCTGTAATTGCTGATGACTATGTCGATCCTGAGTTCGGTAGCGGCTGCGTAAAGATCACGCCTGCTCATGACTTTAACGATTACGATGTTTGGAGCCGCCATAAAAAAGAACTAAAAGATATTCCTCACGGCGGACTGATCAATATTTTCACTGCTGACGCGCATATTAAAAGCTCCGCCGGTGACGATCTCACGTTCGGTCACAAAGCGATGCACAATGATGGGCGGATTGCGGATGAATCAACCCGTGATGCTGACACCTACAGTTTGTTGCCCGAGAAGTATCGTGGCATGGATCGCTTCGAAGCCCGCAAAGCTATCGTTGCCGACCT
>CBDTTT010000168.1:0-4577 GCA_965363345.1 uncultured Chromatiales bacterium | reverse complement strand
CTTACAGTACGATGTCGAAAACCGCGAATGATGTTGCTGCGGCCGAGGCGCTATTGGAGCATTTTCCTGAATCAGGCACCTATATATTGCCGGGGCGCTATTCCAGCGATGATGTTCGCAGCACTATGCGGGCTGAGGGGCCTGTGGCGACAATCTATATTAAGCGTGACGGTGTTCCTGAAGCATCTCCTGTAATGATTGCTATCGGTTGGTTCAACAGTGTTGTGATCGGTCTGCTCATTGGCGCAGCAATGCTTAGGCTCAATAAGTACACGACTGATTATTGGACTCACGTTGCTATATGCGGGACCATGGGTTTGGCCTATACAGCTTATCCTCGTTTTGCCGATATCATATGGTCAGCTTTTCCACCCGGTTATCAGTTGATGATGATATTTTCTGATGGCGTCAGTTTTACGCTAATGGTTATGGTGATGGCTTGGTTTACCAGACCAAAATCAGTTAAAGCTTAGGTTTTAATGGTTAATTAATTTCACTCGTTAATTTCACTTGTACGAAGAGCCTTATGCAACGCTTCTCAATATTTTTCTTAACCGCAATGAGTCTTGTGCTTATTGCGGTTTTCGCTGTACGACCTAGCGTAAAGGTTATGTCCGGGATTGAGGGGCAACCGCGTGTGGTTGCGGGTGAGGCTGGCAGTCTATTGAGTCCTGCAAAAGAGCTTCCATCGTTTACGTTGCTTGACCACAAGGGGCAGACATTTACCAACGTGGAGCTAGGTGGCAGCTATACATTGTTGTTTATGGGTTTTACATCGTGTGCTCATCTTTGTCCGCCAACTATGTATAAATTGGGATTGGTGAAAGATGCGCTTGAGCTACGTTTTACCGAGAAAGAGTACGCGCCTGTTCGAGTGCTATTTGTTTCTGTAGATCCGGGTCGAGATTCTCTCGAGGTGCTTGATGAGTACATTACCGCTTACGGCGAAAATTTTGTTGCTGTAACCGGGGATGTTGAGCAAATCGATGTGCTGGTGCGTGGCCTGGGTGCAATGTCGCGCGTTATCGACACGCCCGAGGAATATGTAGTTGAGCATTCGCCCGCAGTGTTTCTTATCGATCCTGATGGGCATTTTGCCGGCTTGTTTACGCCGCCGCACAGCACGCAATCTGTCGCGACCGACGTTGAGAGGGTTGCTGCAGGGCTTTAGTTTGGCCTATTTGGCCTTCTGTATGTCTTTAATAGTGCATCCAGACTCATTGCGCTGTATAGCTTTCGGGTTTTGTATAAAAATCATCTGTTTGGGTGATGTTTTTATGCTTTATTTTGCGCCGCAGCCATATATACTCTATCTGTACTAAGCTATTCCGCTTTTGGGGTAGGGTTGGTATGAGTTGTTTTTCGGTAGCTTCGGTTACCAATATTATTTCAGAGGTTAGTATGTCTAAAGTTAGCGGTACAGTTAAGTGGTTTAATGATGCGAAAGGTTTTGGTTTTATTGAGCAGGAAGGTGGAGCAGATGTTTTTGTTCATCACTCTGCAATTCAGGCCGAAGGTTTTAAAACATTAAAAGAAGGTCAGCGTGTAACTATGGATGTTACTCAGGGTCAGAAAGGACCTCAGGCCGAGAACGTTGTTGGCGAGTAATAACTAAAATTTTCGTAGGTGGCCCGACTGAATCAGCACGACTAGAAGCATGTTAGCCAGTTACAACTATTTTGTTACAAGAAAGCCGGATTGCTATGCAGTCCGGCTTTTTTAATGATTCGAATTTGTTAATTACGAGCCATGTGGCTGGGCAGTCACTTTGTTTTGGTACCTAGGAGCCTCGTGGTTCGCCCGAACACGTACTTCGACAAGTGCTCGCTCCAATCTATGCTCGTTGATTATTCCCGCTGCTTGCCGTAAGTTTATTCGTGCTAAGATTCCGCCACATTTGAGAATCAACTCAAACTTTATATACAGCCCTGTTTCAGAGGTGGAAGGAATAAATGAGCGATAAACAAAGTGACGTGAAGACAATTCACGAGTTTTTAGAAGATAACCCGAATGTCGATGTTTCCAAGCAATGGGAACGCATGTGGGATATCCATGGGAAGATTGCTGACCGCGTTATTGAACGGTTCGACTGCAAGCTTCACCCGATCTCTGAAGGTTCTGATTACTACCAGTCTCCTGATGAAGCGATGGAAGGGGCATTTTTCGGTTATACCGGCAATGACGTCGACTGGTTTGTGCGCTCATGGATCGGCAATCGTAAAGCCAGCATCATCGATATGAACATTAATGTTGTTCTCGGTCAGGAAACTCTGGTTCCTAACCTGATGGTTATCTTCGGTACCGTGCCCAATATGCTGTTCTACGCGGATTACGTAAATCGTGTAGATCTGAAAACTAATGAAGCACATGTCGACCAGTATTACGAAGGCGATGCTAACAAAGAGTATCTTGAGTTCCGTGCCAACACCGACTATGTCTGGTCTGCAAGTCACGGCCCCGGCATTCGTTGCATGCAGTCACCGGTTTGCTCAAGTTACATTACTCAATTAAGCGATGAGCATATCGATCAATGTGAAGCTTACTTAACTAAGTTCGTCGACCGTTGGTTCACTTGGTATGACAACGCCGACAAGTTGCCACCTGGATTGCGTGACGCGCAGCAGGAGTACGATTTTAATTATCGTGAATACACCAATCGCAAGGATCCGATGAATGTGATCCCTGAACGTATCTTCGGTAAAGAAATGGCACAGATGATGCTCGACCGTCGTGGCGGCAAGGTTCAGATGGATGCCGATCGTGGTAAGTGGAAGTGAGTTAAAGGGTTCTCAAAGTAGTAAATAAAAAAGCCCCGCCTTGTCACCAAGGCGGGGCTTTTTTAATGCTTTGTGTTATTGCTTATGCGTCGCGCAGAGCAGGTACGACTTGTTCGCCGATGATCTTCAGGCCGTCCATCGGATCTCCATGCAATCGCAGTGCGATTTCAGTCAAGCCGGCTTTGCCAAACAGTTTGAAACGTTCAATTTCACGATCAAGAGCATCCAGGCCACCTGTGGAAGTCAGGCCGTCACATAGCTTGTTGGAGATCTCATCCGGTACGCTTGGAACATTATCGGATTTCGCAAAGTATGAGTCCACATACTCCTGGTAGTTGTCACGTACAAGCTGAATTTCTTCTTCATTCAGATACATGTTGATCATGTTCGGATCTAGTAAACGTGCACGCCATGGCAGCTCCAGACGCGACTCGCGATAAGCAGCTTCAGCGTCTTCCTTAATGTGCCAGCCCCAGAATGTATTGATACGAAAATCTTCTGCCGGCTCGTCGCGACGGTCCAGTCCTGTGCGTACATGTGCTACAGCAGGTTCAGCAACTTCGGGCGGGGTGCAGCCAACGAAACAACCGTCGGCAACACGACCTTCCATACGCATCATCATTTCGCGATATGCAGTACCGTAAACTTTTGGTGCGGGCTGAGTGAGCCAGTCGTATGCGCAGGGTAGGTTGACGTTAAAAATCTCGCCTTTGTAACCACCTTTTAGTCCGCCAGAGCTCGCAAGCTTGATGATTTCGATCGCTTCGCGAATAGCAAGAACCTGTTTCTTAGGTTTCTTCAGATCCATTGCAGTGACATTGCCTTCGCCTGCACCAACAGCAATCTGGGCACGTCCACCTGACATCTCGTTTAGTGAGAGCAGTGAGTTAGCAATCTTCAATGGGTGCATTTCAAACGGGCTTACAGCAAGCGGGCCCATTTTTAGTTTGCTGGTTGTTTGTGCCAGAGGTACCAAGCTTAAAAAGCCGTCCCAATGCGCAAAATAGTTAGAGGTCCAAATAGCACGAATACCGTACTTTTCTGCTGCCTGACCGATCTCCGTAATCTGCTGTGAGTTCAGATCCGGTTCGAGAATGAGATCAACATCCACTTGAATATTCCTTCCGCTGGCCAGTTGTCTACTGGCATTTATGTTTGGTATTAGCGACAACAGACTGGTTGTCAGCTAAGCCGCTTTCTATACAGGGCTGCAAAGATAGACCTTTCAAAGGCTTAAATCCAGATGAGCGACCTGTTTGATTGCTGCAGAGGCTAAAACAAGCCTATTTTCATATTCATGATAAATATCAATTGCAGTGTAATTGTTTGAAGAATTAGTGAAATGCGTGAAAACTCTAGTGTGTTCAGGAGGTATCTATCCTCCGGCAGCAGCATTATAATTAGTACCTCCGTTTTACACCGTGAACCCTATTTAATGACTACTGTTAATGACTTCCGCCTGAATCTGCGCGGCAAAGAGTATGTCCCCATTATTATTGGCGGCATGGGCGTTGATATATCCGCCGTCGAACTCGCGCTTGAGGCATGCCGCCTTGGCGGTATTGGTCATATTTCTGATGCGATGATTCCTTTCGTATCTGACAAATACTTTAAAACCCATTACACCAAAGAAAAGACTACTGAACATAAAGCCAGTCGCGGCACTTCCGATAAATCACTGGTGAAATTTAATCTTGAGCGCCTGTATGAGGCGCAGCATGCGATTGTTACTGCAGCCATGGCACGCAAGCAAGGACCGGGTGCTATCTGGGCCAATATCATGGAAAAACTTACCATGGG